>NZ_JAVRIC010000017.1 GCF_031846245.1 Banduia mediterranea
TGATTTTTCCGGGCACTGGACCCCCGCCTACGCGGGGATGACAGATCGAATATTGATGTGAATTTCCGGGACACAACACTAGACTCTGTGCGCGATCACCCGGCCGCGTTCCTGAACTCCAGCATCACCCGCAGGCCACCCAAGGGTGAATCGCCCAGCTCCAGCATCGCAGCGTGGCGTTCAGCGATCGCCTTGACGATCGCCAAGCCCAGGCCGCTGCCGCCTTCGGTCGAGCCGCTGCGGCGATGGAAGCGGTCGAACACGCGTTCGCGTTCCTGCGCCGGGATGCCCGGCCCGCTGTCGTCCACGGTCAGACGCACCGCTTTCCCGAACGATTCCAGTTGCAGCCGCACCGTGCCACCGGCCGGTGAATAGCGCAGCGCGTTGTCGCAGAGATTGCGAACCAATACCCGCAGCGATTCGGCCTCGCCTTCAATGGTCACGGGTGTATCCGCGGCCTCCAGACTCAGTTCGGAGCCGCGTGACTGCGCATGGGCGGCGGCGTCCGCGACGCCGGCGCGCACCACTTCGTCGAATCGCAGCCGCGCAAAGGACGGATTCGCGCCGCCCGGTTCGCTGCGCGCCAGCGTCAGCAACTGCGCGACCAGATGCCCGGCGCGGTCCACCGCCTCGCCGAGTCGCGCGAGCGCATCCTGCCGCGCCGAATCGTCCGGCGCGCGTGCCAGCAATTGCAATTGCAGACGCACCGCAGTGAGCGGTGTGCGCAATTCGTGCGCCGCATCGGCCACGAAACTGCGTTGTATCTCGATGGCCTGCGACAGACGCGCGAGCAGGCGGTTGAGTTCGAGTACCAGCGGAGCGACTTCCGTGGGCATGCCGTGCGTGGTCACGGCTTCAAGAGTGCCGGCATCGAGTTTCTGAACTTCGTCGGCGGCGCGCCGCAAGGGCGCCAGCGCGCGCGTCACGATCCACCAGATCGCCAGGGCCATCAGCGGCGGGAACAGCAGCAACGGAATCATCGCGCGCAAGGCGGCGCGGCCCGCAAGGTGCTGGCGCACCTGCCAGGGTTGCGCCACCTGGATCACGCGACCCAGGGTCTGCAGGCCGAACACGCGCCAGCGTTCGCCCTGCAGAGTGAGATCGGAGTAACCGAGGATCGCCTGATTGATCGGCGGCAGACCGGGCCGCGACAGGTAGATGCGCGTGCCGAACAGGTCCCAGATCTGGATCACGAAGTCGGAATTGCTGTCCTCGGCGCCGAGTTGCAGGCGCGGCGCCACAGAACCCTGGTCGCGCAGCGACAGGGCCATCTGACGCAACTGGTAATCGAACAGCTCCGAGGTTTCCTCGAGGATGCGCTGATAGGTCAGCAGGCCGACCAGTGCGGCCACCGCCACGAACATCAGCAGCAGGCCGGCAAACAGGCGGGCGCGGATCGAGCGCATCAGCGCGCGCTCATGTCGGCACGCTGTAGCCGACGCCGCGCAGTGTGCGGATGCTGTCGCTGCCGAGCTTGCGCCGCAGACCGTGGATGTAGACCTCCACGGCATTGCTTTCGACTTCCTCGCCCCAGCCGTACAGATGCTCCTCGAGCTGCGCCCGCGACAGCACCGTGCCGGGGCGCCGCAACAGCGCTTCGAGCACGGCGAATTCGCGTGCCGACAGCCGCACCGGCCGATCCTGGAGGCGCACTTCGCGCGTGGCCGGATCCATGCGGATGCCGCGATGTTCGATCACCGGTTCGGCCCGGCCGGCGCCACGCCGCAGCAGGGAGCGCAGCCGCGCCGACAGCTCGTCGAGATCGAAGGGTTTGATCAGATAGTCGTCGGCGCCGGCGTCCAGCCCGGCGACGCGTTCCGGCACCGCATCCCGTGCCGTCAGGATCAGCACCGGCGTGTCGTCGCCGCGGCCACGCAGTGCACGCAGAACCTGCAGGCCGTCCATGCGTGGCAGGCCAAGGTCCAGCAGAATGCAGTCGAAACGCGTGGCGCGCAGACTGGTGTCCGCGTCCCTTCCATCGGCCAGCCAGTCCACGGCATAGCCCTCCTGGCGCAGCGCGGTGCGCACGCCTTCGGCGATCATGCGGTCGTCTTCGATCAGCAGCACGCGCATCGGCTTGGTCGGCATCGGTCCACGGCGGGGGACGGCATGATCGCCGCGCTTGTGGCTGGCGGCAAACGTCGCAGGCACACATTGATCGGGCGAATCTGCGAAAATCGCGCCCGCTCATGCCCCCCGATTCCACACCGAACGCCGCGCCGCCGCGCAAGGACGCCTTCGCGGCGCTGCGTTACCCCGAATTCCGCAACCTGATTCTGGCCAATGTGCTGCTGACCTGCGGCCGTCTGATCCAGGAAGTCACGATCGGCTATGAGCTTTACCGCATCACCGGCAATGCCTTGATGCTGGGTTTGGTGGGGCTGGCGCAGGTGATTCCGTTCATGGCCGTGGCGCTGTTCGGCGGGCATGTCGCGGACCGCCGCGACAAGCGCCGGCTGATGGCGATGGCGCAGGGGGTGATGCTGCTGGGCTCGGTGGTGCTGGCCTGGATCATGTGGTCCTCGCGCAGCGACAGCAGCATCGCGGATGCCAACGAACTTACGTTGATCTACGCCACCATGGCGGCGATGGGCTTTGCCCGCGCCTTCTATTCGCCGGCGATGTCCTCGCTGCGCGCGGAACTGGTACCGCGCGAAATCTATTCCAATGCCTCGGCCTGGAGCAGCACCTTCTGGCAGGGTGGCGCGATCACCGGCCCGGCGCTGGCCGGTTTCCTGATCGCTGGTTTCGAGGTCAACGGCACGCTGCTGATCGTGGTGGCGATGATGGTGTTGTCATTGCTGGCGACGCTGCGCATGTCCGCGCATCCGCCGCGTGAAATCCCCAGGCGCGAGTCGGTGTGGAAGAGTCTGGGCGAAGGCCTGGGTTTCGTGTGGCGTTCGCCGCTGATCCTGTACGCGATCACGCTGGACATGGTCGCGGTGCTCTGTGGTGGCGTGATCGCAATTCTGCCGGTGTTCTCGATCGACATACTTCACGTCGGGCCGCAGGGTCTCGGCATTCTGCGTGCCGCGCCAGCCGTGGGCGCGATGCTGACCATGCTGATCTGCACCGCCTTCACGCCCACGCACCGACCCTGGCGCAACCTGCTGCTGGCCGTGGTCGGCTTCGGCATGGCAACGCTGGTGTTCGCGGTGTCCAAGCTGTTCTGGCTGTCGGTACTGGCGCTGTTCCTGACCGGCATTTTCGACGCTGTCAGCGTCGTCATCCGGCAGACCATCCTGCAGGCGCTGCCGCCGGACCATGTGCGCGGCCGGGTGTTGTCGGTTTCCAGCATCTTCGTGTCCGCTTCCAATGAACTCGGCGCCTTCACCTCCAGCGCCATGGTGCGTTTCCTCGGGGCCGTGCCCGGCGTGCTGATCGGTGCCGCGCTGACGCTGACCAGCGTCGGCTACATGTGGAAGCGCGGCAAGGGGTTGGACAAGGTGCGGGTGGACTGATCGCTTCCGGCACGCTCAGGTGGTTAGTTTGAGGATCCGATGAATTTCGCCGACGAACAACTCGCCGTCAGCACCGTCGACAGCATCGATCTGTCGATGGAGCTGGCCGGGGTCGGAGCGCGTGCCTAGGCGTTTTCGATCGACGGGTCGATACGCGCGCTGGCTGCCGCGTTCTGATTGTTGCTCGCCGCCGGCTTCGACCGGGCGCGCACAGAACCGCCGCGTGGAATTCCGGGTGCTCGGAAAATAAGCCTCAACAGCTGGATCGAGGGCGCCTTCGGGCGCCCTTTTCTGTGGGAGGGCTTGCCTGGCGATCCATACGGTCACCGAAGCTCTCACAAATTCCGGATCGTGCCGGCGACCTGTACGCGATGAGCTGTGCAGGGAGCGTGTCGGTGCACGCTATGCGCCCGGCTTGATCGGCTGCGAGAGTATCCACAGCCCCGCGGTGGTGAACAACACCATCAGCAACAGCATTGGCAGCTGACTCGCTATGGCCTGCGAGCGCTTGGGGAACAGGCGCAGGGCTTCCACATGCGCAAGATAGACGCTGACCATATGTCCGAGCACAATCAGGCCCACCTGTACATTCCAGACCGTTCCCATGTCAGGAATGAACGGTGCGCGAAACCAGCCGGCCGTGCCGAACAAGTCCCAGCGCCGGCCCAGCGGATCGGAGGCTAGGCTGATGATCTTCGGACCTTGCGTCAGCAATAGCGTGTAGTAGTGCGTGATGTTGTAGACCAGCGCGATCGGAATCAGCGAATAGGTGAAGCGTAGCGCCAATACTCGGAGCGGCAGCGTGCTGCGCGCCGCGTGTTTCGCCAGCCAGACGAACAGCAGGTAGACCATCAAGTACAGAAACGGCGACAGCACCAGCGCCGTGGTCTGGTAGCCGAGATAGAGCTTGCGCAGCGTCGGGTAGGCAAGGAACGGATTGGGGCTGATCCAGGGCGTGAGCGACTTGTAGATATCCAGCCAGAACCAACGCATCCAGATGACGGTTTCGTGCAAGCCGTCGAAGGCGGTCGAAGACAGCATGAACAGCACGAACAGCAGCAGGCTGATGCTGTCAGCGCGCTCCTCAAGCAGGCCAGAAAAGGGCCAGCGTAGACGCAGGCGTCCGGATCCGGGTTCTCTCGGGCGGTATTCAATCGGCGCCGCTTTGGCGAGCAGCCGGAAATAGACGGCCAGGAATTCGCAGTAACGAAACCAAGCTGTCTTGCCAAGCAGCCAGACGCCGATCAGGTTGAGTACGGTGTAGACCGCCAGGATCACGGACAGCGAGTACGGTCGCGTATTGCCGAACAGCTCGATCCATACGAAACCCATGTACAGCAGCAGCGCTGGCCAATAGCCGAGCCAGGGCGGGTAGCGCAGGCGCCCGCGCGCGTACGAACCCCAAAACCGACCGATCAGGTCGGCGAGCGTGCGCCAAGGGCTGAGTACGGCATAGCTGTCGCCGCAGATCGCCGTGAAGTAGCCGAGCCCGAGGATGAACACGACCCAGAAAAAAGTCATGTTGAAATTGCCGTAGGCATTACGGGTACCGAACAGTCCGCTGACGATGCACAGCACCAGCATCAGCACGGCGACGATACGCAACAATCCCGTCAGCCGAATGCGGCGTAGTAGGCGGACGCCCAGGCTTTCGCCAAGCTCGATGCCATGTGCCGGATGCTCGTTGTCGCTTTCCGTCGCGAAATAGCCGACCACGACGAAAGACAGGATGAGCGCGGCGGCGGCGCCATACAGATAGAGCCACACCGGAACCGGCAGGTTGTAGACCTGCCCGAAGGAATGCGCGAATGCTGCAGACGGTGCGCCCATCAATGCCAGCGCCGCCAGGCTACGCCAGCATGGAAGCCTGTGGCGGTCCATCAGGGTTGAACTTCCACGACGGTCAGTTCGACGTCGGAATGATGCAGCTCCAGCGCGAAACGGCCGGCATGTTTGGCGATGAACTCCAGTGTCGCCGCCTGGTCTGCGTGCACATGCTGATGAAGGTCGTAGCCATGCAGGTGCAGCTCCTCGGGCTGATCGGAGTGCAGCGTCAGCGACACCGTGTCACCGACATGGACGACGACCCGCTCCGGACCCGACGCACGGCGACCGTTCGACGCCGTCCACTCGAAACGCTGCGGCTGCAGCGCCGGAACGGTTCCATCGCTTTTATCGAGTTCAGGAATGTCGGCTTGCAAGGCCGCAGCCGGAGCCGAGCCTTCGATCATTTCTTCTGCCGCGGGCGGAGCCTTCGCGGCCGGCTCCGGCGCCGGCTTCATCCATAGGAAAAGGCCGAACAGCATGAGCAGACCGGTGGCGGTAAATGTCAGCCTCTTGATGTCCATCGAGTCTTAGCATGCTCAGTGAATGACACTGTTCAGCTGGAAAAACCAGCCCTGTATACGAGCAGTATCGGCTAGGGAATCCGGGAGAGACTTACCATGAAGCGACACGGATGTCGGACGGCGCTGTTGGGTGCCGCGCTGTTGCTGGGGGCATGCGGCGGGTCGAGCGAGGTCGGAGGTGGCGATACGCCGCAGGACCCGGATCCGACGCCAGCGCCGTTGACGCGTTATGACATGGCCAATGGCTGTTACGCCCTGCAGGCGGTCGATAGTGGCGAGTACGCGTTGCGTGACGAAGAGGGCGGCTATATCGCCGCCGCTGGCGATGTCGCTGCCGCCACGCCGCTGTTCATGAAGCCGACCGCGCTCGGCAAGTATTTCCTCTATTCCGACAATGAGACGATGCTCGCCGTCCGCGGAGCGGCGGCATTGGGCGAGACCCGGATGCTCGTAGGCAGTGTGGCTGACCCCTGCGCCGAGGCCGACTGGACCGTACTCGAACGCGGAGACGCCCAATTCACGCTGTATTCCGAACTGGCCGACCGTTATCTCGCCGTCAACGAGGAAAGCGGTCTGTTCGAGCTGGCGACCGAGCCGTTCGATTTCGCGTTCGCCGCGGCACGCGGTTGCGTACCGTTCCCCGAGATTGCGCTCGATGTGCAGGGACAGACCTTTAAGGGCCGCGGCGTGGACCAGCCGGTACTCGGCTTCGCCGAAGTACACGCCCACGCCAGCGCCACCACTTTCCTCGGTGGCGGGCACTACGGGCAGCCGTTCCATAAATACGGTGTGACCGAAGCGCTAGGTGACTGCAGTGTGCAGCACGGTCCGAACGGCATACTGGATTTGGTGGGCAATCTGATGGGGGGTGAAAGCGTCAACCCGCTGGCAGCCCATGACACCCAGGGCTGGCCGACCTTCGTCGACTGGCCGAATCGCAATTCGCTGATGCACGAGGGCATGTACTACCGTTGGATCGAACGTGCGTACATGGCCGGTATGCGCATCATGGTCAACGATCTGGTCGAGAACCAGGTCTTGTGCGCGCTGCAGTCGGTGGTCGATGTGGCCAATGCACTGGACATCAACGTCAGCGACATCGTCCACAACCTGACCGAGCTGGTGGTACCGCCGCGCTGCAATGAAATGGAAAGCTCGATCGAGCAGATCCAGTACATGCACGATCTGGAGGACTACATCGATGCCCAGTCCGGTGGCCCCGGCAAGGGTTGGTTCCGTATCGTCGAGTCGCCGCAGGAGGCGCGTTCCATCATCAACGAGGGCAAGCTCGCAGTGGTGCTGGGCATCGAGATTTCGCACATCTTCAACTGTCAGGTCATCAAGGTCGGCGGACTCACACCGGATATCAACGGTTGTGACAAAACCGAGATCGATACTCAGCTGGACCGTCTCTACAACCTGGGCGTACGGCAGATGTTCCCGCTGCACGAATTCGACAACAGCCTCGGCGGCAACGGCATCTTTGACGGACTGATTCTAAACGTGGGCAACTTCGTTGATACCCTTGGATTCTGGGAAACCTATACCTGCCCCGACCAGCCGTATTTCTTCGACGCCGGTGCGGACATGACCACCTCGCTGCCGATCGATTCGCTCAATCCCCTGGTGGATCTGCTGACCAATCTGACGCAGGGGCTGGTGCCCTTGTATCCCACCGGCAAGCAATGCAACTCGCGCTGGTTCACGGACCTCGGCCGCTACGCAATGGAGCGGCTGATGGACAAGAAGATCATCATCGAGGTCGACCACATGGACCTCAAGATGAAGACCCAGCTGCTCGACATGGCCGAAGAACACAGCCCGGCGTATCCCTTGGTTTCGACGCATGGCGGCCACGGCGGCATCAGCATGGAACAGGCGCGACGCCTGCTCGCCGATGGCGGCCTGCTGTATCCGGCCAAGGGCAATGGCATCAAGTACAACGAACAGCGCGAACTGCTGCGCACGGTCAAAAGTCCCGACTATCTGTTCGCGATGGGCTACGGTGCCGACATGAACGGCCTGGCGCATCAGTCGCCGCCGCGCGGCTCGGATGCCGAGCCCGTGCAGTATCCGTTCACCCTGTTCAGCGGCACGGGCTGGGGACCCCAGTTCGACGGTCTGCAGCCTCTGGTGTTCGAACAGAGCGCGGTCCCCGAAGGCGGCCGCTACTTCGACATCAATTCCGAAGGCCTGGCGCAGTACGGCATGATCGCCGACTGGGTGGAAGCGGTGCGGATCGAAGGTGGCGAGCAGGCCATCACCGATCTCTACAATTCGGCCGAGCTGTACCTGCAGATGTGGGAGCGGACGGTCAATCGCTGAGGCTGCATCTGGCTCATTCGCGATAGCGGCTCAGATCCAGGCCAAGGTCGTCGGGCCCGAAGATCGCGTGCGACATCGCGCGCACGCTGCTGCGCCGCAGACTGCCGTCGGCGCCGAACATCAAAATCGTGATGTCGGTCCCGGCGACCTGCGAAAACTCGCCGATGTACTGCAGGCACATGCCGCAGGGCGACAGTGGCTCGGATTTGGCGGAGATCACCGCGATCGCCGAAAACCGGTATTCGCCGTTGGCAACCGCGTGATCGATCGCGCAGCGCTCCGCACACACGCCCATGCCCGAAATCACGCTTTCGATGTTGCAGCCCGGATAGATCGTGCCGCTGACGCTCAGCACCGCCGCGCCCACTGCGAATCCGCTGACAGGCGTGTACGCCCGGCGCATTCCGAGTTGCGCCGCTTCGACAAGTGCCTGTTCGGTCCCTGGGGTGATCGGTTCGCTCATCGGCCGATTGTTGGTCCGTGGGCGCGGCTTGTCCATGCCGGTCCCGGTGCAGGACGGCAGGCTGATAGACTGAGCGCTTCCGTATTGCCGGGGGCGTCCATACGCCCGAATCGTACCGAATGAGCACGCTGCAACAGCGGTTTCCGAATCACTACAGCGACGCGCCCGCGCGTCTGCAAGCCTACGAAATCCCCGAACGTGGCGAGCCCGGCAAGGCCGCCGGTCTGCTGCTTCCCGCCAGCGAATCCGAAGTCGGCGAGATGTTGCGCACCGCCAATGAAACGGGTGCGCGGCTGGTCATCAGCTCCGGTCGTACCGGCCTGGTCGAGGCGCAACGTCCCGAAGGCGAGATCGTGCTGTCGCTGGAGAAGCTGCAACAGCCGCTGAGCTTCAGTCTGGCGGACGGGCGCAGTTTCGATTTCGAGACCGGCCTGGCGCCCGAGGCGCACGGCGATGCCTTGGCGGCCTGGTGGCGCGACGCAGGCAAGCCGTCCGTCGACGGCGCCAGCATCCTCGTCGAGGGCGCGATGGCAGTGGATGCGCTCAACCAGATTCTCGCGCCGATCGATCTGATGTTTCCGATGGAAATGGGCTCAAGCAGCGCCGCCACGGTCGGCGCCTGTGTCGCCAATGCCTCGGCCGGCGCCAATGCCGTGTGCTACGGCACGGCCACCCATATGTGTCTCTCGGCATCCGGCTACTGGGGCAATGGCGAACCCAGCGGCAACTGCACAGCGACCAGATGGCGTCTGCCGTCGCCGGACGCGCTGGCGATCGATTCCGCATCCGTGAATACCGACTGGGGCCTGATCGGCAGCCAGGGTGCGTTTGGCGTGATCACTCAGTTGCGCCTGCGGACCTATCCGGTGCCAATGCAGCGCGAGGCCGCAATGTTGCCGGTGGCCGACATGCCGGCCGCGATGCGGATACTCGGCGCTGCACGCGCCGCGTTTCCGGGTGAGGTCGAGGAATTCGAGTTCATCGGCCGCAGCGCGCTGGAACTGGTACGTGGCCTGCGCGGAGACGCCTTTCGTTGGCCGTTCGAGACCGATCCCGGTGCGCCGTATTTCGTGTTGCTGCAACTCAAGACCCCGGACCCCAACATCGATCTGGCGGCGCGTCTCTACGAATTCCTGGCGGGTGAGCTGGATTTGCAGGATGAGCTGATCGGCTATGCACCGCTGCCGGTGCTCAAGGCGATCCGTCATTCGATTACCGAAGCCAGCAACCATCGCATGCGTGCACTCGGCGGTGGCCGGCTGAGCTTCGATACGGCCACGCCGGTGGCGGTATTCGGCGACTATCTCGCCGGATTGCAGGCTCAGCTCGAAGCCGATTTTCCGCAGGTCGAATGGATTGCTTTCGGCCATGCCGGCGTCGGTGGCGCGCATCTGCATCTGTTGGGTACGCGCGAATCGCCGGTCAAGGCCAGTGCGGCCGCGTTGATCCGTCGCGTGATCGACGTCACGCTGGCCCATGGCGGCACCTTCAGCGCCGAGCACGGCATCGGTCCGAAATGGGCCGAGGAGTATGCGGCGCATACGACACCCGAGACGCTGGAAGGCTTGCTGGCCCAGAAGCGGCGCCTGGACCCGAACAATGTGCTGAATCCGCGCAGCTTCGGATTCGACCGCCTGCTGAAATAAATCGGTTCGTCAGACGCTCTGCGCTCAGACCTTGGTCGCGGTCCGGCGATGCCGTCCGCGCGGGTGCGTAGAATGCGCGCCTCGATCGGTACACGTTACTCATGTCCTCGTTCCTGCTACTGCTGATCTGCCTGGGGCTCGGCGTGCTGTTCGCGCGCTCGGGCCGTCTGCCGCGCGATGCGCCCGCCGTGATCAATGCCTGGATCATCGACTTGGCGTTGCCGGCGCTGGTCATGGAGCTGCTGCCGAAACTCGACTTCCGTCTGGACGTCTGGTATCTCGCGCTGTCGCCCTGGCTGGTGTTCATCGGCTCCTGGCTGCTGTTCGACCGGATCGGCCGGCGCCTGCAATGGTCGCGTGGGCGCATCGGCGCAGTCGTGCTGACCTGCGGGCTCGGCAACACCGCCTTCATGGGTTATCCCCTGATCGAAGCCCTGCGCGGTCGTGAAGCGATGGGCCTGGCGGTGCTGGGCGACCAGCTCGGCACCTTCATCGTTCTGTCCACCGGCGCCGTGGTGGCTGCGGCGATCTACGCCGGGCGCGAGCCGCATCCACGCGCGATCGCCCGGCGCGTACTTACATTCCCTCCGTTCATCGGTCTGGTGATCGGACTCATTGCCGCCGCGGCCGGAGGTTGGCCGCCGGTCGTGGACGAGGTGCTCACGCGCCTCGGCAGCACGCTGACGCCGCTGGCGCTGTTCTCGGTCGGCCTGCAGTTTCAGCTGGGTTTCGGGAGCGGCCAGCGCGCGCCGCTGGTGCTGGGCCTGGGCTGGAAACTGATGCTGGCGCCGCTGCTGGTGTGGCTGGTCGGCGTGCCCCTGGGGATTCGTGGCCTGCCGCTGACCGTCAGCGTCTTGGAAGCAGCGATGGCGCCGATGGTCTCGGCCGGCATTCTTGCCGGACAGTTCGGTCTCGATCCCAGGCTTGCCAACAGCATCGTCGGTGTAGGTACTCTGGTTTCCCTGCTCAGTGTGCCGCTGGCGCACCTGCTGCTGTAGCACGCCGGCCCTGGGCTCGGCACCGACCGGACGGAGATGATTCCAATGCCAGTGATCTTTCGACCTCTGCTTGCCTTCACTCTCCTGGCGCTGTCCGCCTGCGGCGGAACCAGTGGCGGTGCGACCGCGGTCTATGGCACCTATGAAGGGGTGATTCCCTGCGCGGATTGCGCGGGAATCACGGAATCAGTTTCATCGTCATCACGGGCTCTCCTTCGGCTGAGGATTGCATCCTCGTCGTTCGCGGTGAGCTTGCGCTGAACCTGTCACCAGGTTTGACTTAGGTTTGACTTGAAGTCGGCTCGGGTGAACGCTGATGCCCCGGGTCACAGGACAGCAGACATGCGCAACACCTCCGGCAGTAGCACCGGCTGTTTCGATCCCGCAGATCTTGCCAAGTTCGGCAACATAGGCGAGCACGGCCCTGAACACGCTGACTTGTTCTTCAAGTACTACGGCGCGCTTCGGCTGCACCGCCGCCGGCGGCGGCGGCGGCAGTTCCTGTGGGGGGGGGCGACGGCCTGAACTGATTTTTCAGTTGCTTGTCCTTGCGCCTTTGCGAGAAACAAGGGCGGTTGCTCTGGCCGCCTCTTCAGCCGAGACGCTCGATCAGCCCGGCCAAGTGTGTCACCACGACGGGCATCCCCTTGTAACGGCGCCGGGTTACGCGCGGGACATCCTGCGTGACCAGAAAGTTTTCTCCTTCCGGATATTTGCGTCGAAACACCGTCAGCGCCGAGGGATCGAATTCATCGGCCGACCATTTGCATTCAATGGCGACGGGTGGGCCGCCACGCCGCGTCAGCACGAAATCCAGCTCGTGGCCTTGCTTGTCGCGCCAGTATTGAATTTGTCGGTGCTGAAAATGGGCATGCAGTTCGTTGAGTACATAATGCTCCCAGAGTTGGCCCAGGTCTTCCCGGCGTAGCATCGACCAGCCGCGGTAGTAGCTGACAAACCCTGTATCGAAGCCGTAGACCTTTGGTGCGGAAACGATCTCCGCGGATTTTCCGGTGGAAAACGGACGCACGACATGCGCGACGAAGGTTGATTCCAGGACCGCGAGGTAGTTCGAGATGGTTGTCCGGCTGACTTCGCAGGGCCGTGCATAGCGGGTGGCCTCGAAAATACCGCCGCTGGCTGCGAGCAGGAGTTCGACAAAGCGCAGAAAGGAATGGCGCCGTTCGAGTCTGAAAAGTTCCAGGATGTCCTTGGCCCAGTACGCGTCCATCCATTCCTGAAAATCCCGCTCGGCTAGGGATTCGGCGAGCAGGAAGGGTGGCAGCCCGCCACGATGCAGCCTCGTCTCCAGATCCGGCGTGTGGAATGCCTGGGTGTCGGCGGAAGTCGCCGGTGTCAGCCACAGCTCCGCCTTGCGGCCGGCGAGCGTATCGCGAAATTTGCTGGCGGCTCCGAGTGTGGAAGATCCGGTTGCAAGGATGCGGCTTGTCGGAAAGTGGTCGGCCGCGATCTTGAGAAGCTCCGAAGGATTGTCCAGGCGGTGAATCTCGTCCAGTACAACGCGCCGGCCTTCCAGGCTTTCGAGAAAGCCTTCCGGATCGTCCATAAGCCGTCGTGTTCGCGGCAGTTCGCAGTCGAAATATTCGATATCGGGCAGCGAACGGCACAGCGTGGTCTTGCCCACGCGGCGTACGCCAGACAGCCAGAGTACGGAGCGCTGCCGCCACAGATCCTCGATTCGCCGTTGCCATAATGGACGAGTCTGCATGCAAGCATGTTTGCACTTGGTATGACCATATGCAAATCTACTTGCATCTGGTCTATTACTACACCGCGAGGCCGCAGGTTCCTGCGGCTGGGTGACGGCCTAACCGATTTTTGTTTCGCGCAAAGGCGCAAAGCCGCCAAGAAAAATAAAAATCTATAAAAACAACAGACTTGAACCGATTTTCTGGTTGCTTCTCTTTGCGCCTTAGCGTCTTTGCAGGAAACAAAAGCTGTTGCTTTCAGCCCTGGGACTCAGCTTCCTTCAGCCTCGTCCGGCGCCTCAAGCGCTTCGTTGTCCTCGTTCGCCTCGCGGACCAGATCGGCCGGCAGCGCCTTGCTGGCGCGGGCGCCCATCACCCGCAGTTGCTCGGTGCGGCGCACGAGGTTGCCGCGGCCGTCGATGAGGCGTTTGCGCGCTGTGTCGTAGGCGTTCTGGGCCTTGCCGAGCTTGTCGCCGACGTCGGACAGCGCCATCTCGAACAGCACGAACTGGTCGTAGAGCTTGCCGGCCTCCTCGGCGATCTTTTGCGCGTTCTGGCCCTGGCGTTCGATTTTCCAGAGGTTTTCCACGGTGCGCAGCGTCGGCAGCAGGGTCGACGGCGACACCAGCGCCACGTTGCGCGCCAGCGCATCTTCATACAGATCCGGCGCGGCCCGCAGGGCTTCGATGTAGGCGGCTTCGGACGGCACGAACATCAGCACGAAGTCCAGCGATTCGATGCCCGGTAGCTCCTGGTATTCCTTGACCGACAGTCCCTTGATGTGGCCGCGCACCGATTGCACGTGTTCGGCCAGCCGCTGGCGGCGCTCGTTGTCGTCCAGTGCCGCTCCGAGGCGGGAAAACGCCGTCAGCGAGACCTTGGCATCCACAATCACATCGCGCCCGTCCGGCAGATGCACCACCGCGTCCGGTCGGCGCCGGCCGCCTTCGATACTGATGTTGACCTGGGTCTCATATTCGCGCCCACGCTCCAGCCCGGACAGCTCGAAGATGCGTTCCAGAATCATCTCGCCCCAGGCGCCCTGTGTTCTCGTTTCGCCCTTCAGTGCGTTAGCGAGGTTATTGGCATCCGAGGAAACCTGTTGCGAGAGCTTTTGCAGATTGACGATTTCCGACTTGAGCGCAAGGCGATCCCGGGTTTCGTGCTCGTAGGTCTGTTTGACCTGTTGTTCGAAATGACCGATGCGCTCGCGCAGCGGATTCAGCAGATTTTCGATCTGTTCGCGGTTGCTCTCGGAAAACCGCTTGGATTTCTCTTCGAGAATTTCCTGCGACAGCTGTTTGAAACGCGTGGCCATTTCCTCACGCGTGGATTCCAGCAGCTTGAGCTTCTCGGCGGAGGATTCGAGCTGTGCGGCCAGTGTGGCGCGATTGGCGGCGAGTTCGCTGTCGAGACGCCGACTTTCCGCCTGCGCGCGGTCGATCTGTTCACGTTGCCGTTCGAGTTCGGTGCGCTGCGCATCGACCTGGGCGTCACTGCGCAGCAGGCGACCCCGTAGCAGCAGTCCGGTGACGACGATGCCGATCAGCACGCCCAGGACGAGGCTGCAGGCCGCCGCCAGTGCCGGTGATTCGAGAAGTTCCATCAGGAGATTGTAAGCGTGTCGAACCGTTCACCGGCCGGCCGCATCCAAAAGCCGGTCAGGCCCGTATCACTGTTCGTAAGCCAAAGCGGCGTTTGTCGAGGTTTGCATGAACCAGCCTGGGCATACGCCTGAATATCGATTGGGAATGAACACAAGAATGTCTAATGGCCATGCCGCAAGCGGGCGAGAGTAGCTCGGCATCACGCAGTGCGTGATTCACGTTAAATCGGCATCCACCGCACCCAGGTGGGTGCCGTGCTGCCGCGTGGTATTCGGGCCAGGGCATTGGCCTGCGCCAGGTTGCCGAGCATGTGCGAGGCCTGTCCGCCCAGGGCTTCGAAATTGCAGCGGCCGTCGTCGGTGTAGTCGATGATGCCGCGCACCCAGCGTACCCGGGTCGGTTCTGGCTGGATGGTCTCGCCCTTGACGGTCGCGAACCGTGACCATTCGCGCGGCGGCTCCATGCCCTGCATGCGCAGGATCGCCGTACGCACGTAGATCAGCAGGTTGACCAGCACCGAGCCCGGATTTCCGGGCAAACCGAACAGCAGGCGGCCGGCACGCTCGGCGACGAACAGTGGCATGCCGGGCTTCTGCGCAACCTTCCACAACACCTCGCGTGCGCCGATGGCCCTGGCCGCGGCTGGAACGTAGTCATGGTCGCCGACCGAGACGCCGCCGCAGCTCAGCACCATGTCGGCATCTGCGAACGCACGTTCCAGAGCATTGCGGGTGTCCGCCTCGTGGTCAGGGACATGCTCCACGCGCAGCGGCGGTATGCCCCAGGACGTCAACCATGCGGCCAGCTGCGGGCCATTCGAATCCGGAATTTGGCCCAGTCGCAGCTTGCTGCCATCCGACACGATTTCGTCGCCGGTGGTCAGAACCACGATACGCGGCGGTTGGCGCACGCTGACATTTTCGACGCCGGCCGTCGCCAGCGGAGCGATCAGCGCCGGCGTGACCAGGGTCCCGACCTTTGCAATGACGCTGCCCTCACGGCATTCCTCGCCTTGCGGACGAATGTCGGTGCCGGGACCGACCGCTTCGACGATGTCGATGGCGGCGTTCCGCTTGCGGGTTTTCTCCTGACGGACCACGGTGTCGGCACCGCTCGGCAGCATGCCGCCGGTGAGGATGCGCATCGCCGTGCCGGGCTTGAGGTCCGGTGCCTGCGACTGCGCCGCCGCGGCGACGTGGCCGCTCAGCGGCAGGGTCTGCGGCAGTGCCGTCAGATCCTGATGGCGCAGTGCGTAACCGTCCACGGCGCTTTGTGTGAAGCGCGGCAGATCGAAATGCGCGCGTGCCGGTTCGGCCAGGACGCAGTGCACGGCTTCGGTCAGGGGTACGCGCACGGCATGCAGCGGTTGGGTCGCCGCAGCGATCAGATTGAGCGCATCTTCGACACTTTTCAGCATGGGTCCACCATCGTACCGGGCGGCGTTTCGTCGCAGGATGCGCCGTACGCTTCGGTTTCCAGAGCCAGAATTTGGGTGGCCAATCGCCGTAGTTCGGCACCGGCGTGGCTCACATATAGCATTGGCAAGCCGCTCGCGTCTCGCACGCGTTCGATGCAACTCAGCACTTCGTCACGGCCACGCGCGTCCAGAGCGGACACCGGCTCGTCGAGCAGCAGCAGTCGAGGTGCCGCCAGCACCGCGCGAGCAATCGCCACACGCTGCGTCTCGCCGCCGGAGAGTCCGTCGACCTTGCGCTGCAGCAAGGGCGCCAGACCCAGCAGTGCAATCACGGTGTCGCGATCCAGCGCGGGCGTGGCGGTGGCGCGGCGTGCGGCGTAGGCAAGGTTGCCGAGAACATCCAGATGCGTGAACAGGCGCGCATCCTGGAACACTGCGACGACCCGCCGCCGGTGCGGGGCAACGAAGACGGCTTGCGCGCTGTCCTGCAGCACTTCGCCATTGAAAAGCACGCGGCCCCGCGCCTGGGGCTCCAGTCCGGCCAGCACGCGCAGCAGACTGGTCTTGCCGGCGCCAGACGGCCCGCTGATGCCGAGAATGCCGTTCCAGCGGCGATGCGTGGACATTCGCAGCAATTGCGGAGGACGACTCAGGCTGAAGTCGATCTGGAGTTCGTTGTCGCTCATTCCTGATTCAGCGGACCACCATCGGGAAGCGCCGATTGAGTCCGTAGACCACCATCAGCACCACATAGGATACGAGCACGATCAATGCCGAAAGCTGATGGGCCGCCGCATAGTCGTGGCGTTCCACGGCTTCGAAGATCGCGATCGAGACCACGCGTGTTTCCTGCGGGATGCTGCCGCCGACCATCAGCACCACGCCGAATTCGCCGAGGGTGTGAGCAAAGCCCAGTACCGCCGCCGTCAGAAAGCCGCGCTTCGCCAGCGGCAGCGCGACCGTGAAGAACGCATCGAGCCGGGACGCGCCGAGCGTCCACGCCGCTTCCAGCGGCCTGCGACCGATCGCCTCGAAGGCGGTCTGCAAGGGTTGCACCACGAACGGCAGCGAATAGAACACCGAGGCCAGCACCAGGCCACTGAAGGAAAACGTCAGCGTGCCTCCGGTCAGGTCCACCCACAGGCTGCCGAGCGGTCCCTTGGGACCGAGCACGATCAGCAGATAGAAGCCGAGTATCGTCGGCGGCAACACCAGCGGCATGGCTACCGCCGATTCGATCCAGACGCGAGCCTTGCTACGGGTATGCGCCAGCCACCAGGCCATCGGCGTGCCCACGATCAGCAGGGCGATGACAGTGGCGGCCGCCAGTTTCAGCGTGAGCCAGATCGGTTCGAGATCGGCCATGGCCGTTTAGCTGGGACAGGCCGCGTCCGCGGCGATCTCGTAGCCGAAACGGCGAATGCTGCGCTGCGCATTCTCGCTGCCGAGATAGCGTAGAAAGCCGATGGCCGCCGCGTTGTCGCGCCCGCGCTTCAGCAACACCGCATCCTGTGCCAGCGGCGTGTGCAGATCGTCCGGTACGGTCCAGCGGCTGCCGCCGGCTTCGTCACCCGCGGCGGCGAGCGAGGATGCAGCGACGAAGCCCAGTTCGGCATTGGCGGTGGCGACCATGTGGTAAGTCTGGCCGATGTCCATGCCCCGTACGAGCCTGGATTGCAGCTGGGTCCAGACCCCGAGTCTTGTCAGCACTTCGCGCGCCGCCGCACCGTAGGGTGCAGTGTCTGGGTTGGCGATCGCGAGATGGCGCAGGGCGCTGTCGGTCAGCGCCGGTTTGGGATCGTCGCCGATGCGGTCGGCGTCGCGGCTCCACAGCACCAACCGGCCGACGGCGTAGGTGCAGCGTGTTTCGCGTACCGCCAGCTCTTCGTCGATCAGCCGCTGCGGGCGCGCCTGATCTGCGGCGATCAACAAGTCGAACGGGGCACCTTGTGTGATCAGCGTGTACAGGCTGCCGGTGGATCCGCTGGACACGCGCAGGCTGTGGCCGGTCTGCTGTTCGAACGCCTCGACCAACTGTTCCACGGGCGCCGCGAAATTGGCCGCCACCGCGATCGTGGCGTCTGCGGCCTGTGCGGCGAAGCCCGGCAGCGTCAGCATCAGCCAGGCCGATGCTCGCAGCCGAGACTTCATTCGTAGCCGCCCTCGTGCGGTCTTGCGATGCGGCACACCTCGATCAAATGAACCAGCCCCGGCAACACCGCCGCCAGGGTTTCCTCGGCGCCCTTGCGCGAGCCGGGAAAGGTGGCGACGAAGGTGCTGCCCGACAGGCCGGCAATGCCGCGCGACAGCATGGCGTAGGGCGTGCGGGCCTGACCGAAGGCGCGCGCCGTCTCCATGAAGCCGGGCAGTTCGGTTGTGAGTAGCGGCTGGACCGCTTCCACGGTCTTGTCGCGTGGGCCCAAGCCGGTGCCGCCGACGGTGACCACGAAGTCCGCCTTGTTCTCGATCCAGGCCTGCACCCAGGCGCGAATCTGCTCGGGCTCGTCCGGCGCGATGTCGTAGGCGACGATGTCGAAGCCGGCCTCGGCCAGCCGGTCGCGTACCGAAGCACCGGCGGTGTCCGGCTTCCTGCCGGCGGCGACGGTGTCCGACAGCACCAGCACCGCGGCTCGCGCACCACCCAGAGCATCCTTGAGCGCACGCTTGAAATGCGACTTCCCGCCTTTCTTCTGGAGCAGGCGGATATTGCCGATCTTCATCGCCTCGGCCGGTGCGTAGGCCTTGAGCATGTCGTAGACCGTGAGCGCAGCGATGGAGACGGCGGTGAGCGCTTCCATTTCCACGCCGGTCGCGGCGATTGTCTGTACCTCTGCCGCCAATTCGATGCCGTCGTCCACGACCTGCGCCTCCATTTCGGTCTTGAGCACGCCGATCGGATGGCAGTGCGGCAACAGGTCCGGCGTGCGCTTGACCGCCATCATCCCGGCCAGCTTGGCGGCGCCGCAGACGTCGCCTTTCTCGACCTCGCCGCTGCGCACCACGGCGATCGTCTCAGGCGGCAATCGCACGTAGCCGGCGGCACGGGCGCTGCGCAGGGTGGTCGGCTTCAGGGTGATGTCACGCATGCGTGTGCTCGTGTTCGTGGGAATGATCGTGCGCGTCCGCTTCGCCGTCCGGGGCGATGCAGCAGCCGGTGACGAAGGCGCTGCTGCCGTCTGCGTAGAACTCCTCCTTCCAGATCGGCGCGCGGTGCTTGGTGGCATCGACCGCATGGCGCAGCGCGGCGAAGGCTTCGGCCCGGTGCGGCGAACGCACCACCACCAGGATCGCGTTCTGGCCGACGCCAAGCTCGCCGATGCGGTGCTGGATGCGACACACCGGTACGCCGAAACGCTCGCGCGTTTCGGCCTCGATGCCGGCGATCAGCTTTTCGCACAGTGCCGCATGCGCGGTGTAGACCAGGTGCGTCACCGGCTTGCCTTCGTGATGATTGCGCACGGTGCCGGCGAAGATCGCCAGCGCGCCACAATCGTCACGCTCGGTATCGGCCAGCATCGCGTCCAGCGACAGCGGCGTGCTGCGGATGTGGTGTTCGGTCGGGGTATCGGGACGTGGCGAATCCATCTTCAGCCTCCGGAGACGGGTGGCAACACAGCGAGCGTATCGCCGTTCTTCAGAGCATGGCTGCGCGGCACCAGATCGTCACCGATCGCGAAGGCGCAGCGCTTGAGTTCGCGCGCCAGCTCGGCGGAGCCGGCGATCACCGCGGCAGCGTCGGCAACGGTTGCCGACTCGGGCAGCGCGAGTTCCCGGCGCTCGGTGCCGGCAAGGCGGGCGGCGACGCCCCAGAACTGGATTTGGATGTTCATGTCGATGGGTTCGCGCGTTTGTGTCTGGCCACACGGTGGGGACGCTTCGCTTTGCTGACGCGACGGTCTCCCTTCTCCCGGAGGGAGAGGGAGAAAAACCGGGTCACCGAGCTTGCTGCATCGGTAGACACGCCTAGCCTCCAAGATGGTGCATCGTGATCGGCCGCTCCACATAGCCCGGCTTCTCCGCGTATCCGGCTTCCTTGTTCCACACATGCCCGCGAATCGAGGCCAGCATGGCGGCGGCGTCGGCACCGGCGCGCAGCGGTTCGCGCAGGTCCAGCGCGGTGGGCGAAAACAGGCAGTTGTAGAGGCCGCCGGTGCTGCTCAGGCGCACCCGGTCGCAGCTGGTGCAGAACGGGTTGGTGACGGTGGAGATGATGCCGATGCTGTGGCGATCGTCCAACCGGTAGTAGGTGGCCGGTTCGTTGGTTCTCGGCAGGCGTTCGATGTGGTGTTGCCGGGCCAGGCGTTCCAGGATTTCGGCTTCGCCGATGACGCGCTCTGCGCGCCAGTCGCCGCGACCGTCCAGGGGCATGAATTCGATGAAGCGCAGCGGCAGGTCCTGTTCCATCGCCCAGCGCGCCAGCGGCAGCAATTCGTCGTCGTTGTAGTCGCGGATCGCCACGCAGTTGAGCTTGACCGGAATGCCGGCCGCGCGCGCGGCGTCGATGCCGGCCAGCACCGGGCCGATGTCGGCGCGCGTCAGTTCGCGGAACCGATCCGCGCGAATCGCGTCGATGCTGATGTTGAGATCGTCCAGCCCGGCGTCGGCCAGCGGCTGCGCCAGCTGCACCAGTCGCGAGGCGTTGCTGGTCATGGCGATGCGTTCCAGGCCTTCGGTGCGCAGGGTATCGAAGTCCGCGACCAGCTCGACCACATCCTTGCGCAGCAGCGGTTCGCCACCGGTCAGACGCAGTTCGCGCATACCCAGTTCGGTCACGAACAGGCGCACCAGTTGCAGCATTTCCGCGCGGTCCAGAATCTCCGGTTTCGGCAGCCATTTCGGATGCTCGGGCATGCAGTAATGGCAGCGGAAATTGCAGCGGTCGGTCAGCGACAGGCGCAGCTTGCGCTTGATGCGTCCGCGCGCGTCGGCGAGCTGCGGATGCAGGGCATTGACGGGCAGCGGCGCGTTCACGCCGCCTCCAGCGCTTGTGGTGTATTCAGATTGCGCAGGCCGCAGTCCGAAAAGTCCGCGCGTGCGGCGTTGTTGCGCTGCAGGAATCCGCGCACGGAGCGATCGTTGCGGGTGGCGGCTTCGTTGAGCGAGGCAATCAGCGCGCGCTCGAAGACGCACAGCGGATACAGCGCATCGCCGCACACGGCATAGGCCGCAGCGACGCGTGCGTCCCGTGCGGCGCCGATCAGCCGGGAGACCAGGTTCGGCGGCAGTTGCGGCACGTCGCAGGGCGCGCAGACGATCCAGCGGGTATCGGCGGCGCCGGCGACCGCGAGCATGCCGGCGAGGGGACCCTGATAGTCGCCGTCACCCTCGTCGCTGACGACCGTGAACCCGTAGGCGCGGTAGCGTTCGAGGTTGCGGTTGGCGCTGATCAGCAGCGTTGCCACCTGCGGCGCCAGAACTGCGGCGACCTGCTCCGCCAGGGGGCGGCCACGCCACAGGATCAGGCCCTTGTCGCGGCCGCCCACGCGCAGGCCGCGACCGCCGGCAAGGACGGCGCCGGTCACGGATTCGCGGAGGGTCGGGTCGATGTTCAAGGCTCGGCGTTCGAGGTCTGGTTTTGGAAAGCGTGCGTGATTCGTTGTTCCCAAGTATATATAACGCCTGTTCCGCCCGTGCAGAAAATCCGATGTCCGGTTCCCAGTTCTCCATACGCTCCAACTTCTGGCTGATGGTCGGCGACAAGAGTCTGGCCGGGCGCGGGCGCATCGAGTTGTTGGAGCGCATCGCCGAAACCGGCTCCATCCGTCAGGCGGCGATGGCCATGCGCATGAGCTACCGAGCGGCCTGGGATGCCGTCGATGCCATGAACCAGCGGGCGGCCGCGCCGGTGGTCTCTCGCGCCACCGGAGGGCGTGGCGGCGGCGGCGCGGTATTGACCGAAGCCGGAGTGCGTCTGGTGAATCTGTTCCGCTCGGTGGAGGCCGAGCACGCGCGCAGCGTGGAGCAGATCAACGAACGTCTGGCGGGCCTCTACGACCAGGTGTGTGGCTCAGCGTGAGCGCCAGTCGCGCGGTGTGTCGATATCGCGCAGCAGATCATCCGGCGCGGCGATTTCGCGCACGCTGTCGAGCCGTTCGAGCAGGCCGCGCGCGCCGCGGTCGCCCCGCAGCGCCGCCAGCGGCGCGAACAGGCGGCGATGCAGCAAGACCGGATTGGCGCGCCGCCCGCCACTGACCGGCACCACCGCCGAATCGCCGGTTTGCCATGAAAAAATGAGGCGGTCGATATCGTGTGCGCGCAGTGCCGGCATGTCAGCCAGCACGATGACGGCGCCGTCGCGGTCGGCCGGCACGGCGGCGAGGCCGCGTTGCAGCGAACTCGCCATGCCGCTGGCATGGCGCCGGTTGAATACGAGCCGAAGCCGCACCCGCCAGGGCAGCATTGCCCGCCGCAGGGCGCGCTGCTGATGGCCGGTGACGACGATCACCGGCGAGCCTTGCGAGCGCAGCGCAGCGGCGACCGGTGCGCCGACCAGCGGCCGCCCACGGTGAGGTTGCAGCAGCTTGTTGCGTGGCCCGAAGCGGCGTGAGCGACCGGCGGCTAGCACCACGACCGCGAAGCGCTCAGGCACGCGCGGCGACGATCTGCGCCAGGATCGACAGGGCGATTTCCTGCGGCGTCGAACCGCCGATCGGCAGACCGGCCGGGGTGTGCAGACGTGCGAGCTGTTCGCGAGTTAGCCCGGCGTCGAGCAGGCGCTGCAGGCGCAGTTCGGACTTGCGCCGGCTACCGAGCGCACCGATGCAGAACGCCGGCGAATCCAGGGCGTGCATCAGCACGGCGTGGTCGGTATCGGCGTCGTGCGTCAATGTATAGACCGTGCACCAGGTGTCGAGCTTCAGGTCGCCCAGCGCCTGTTCGATCGGGCGGCGGTCGTAGGCGAGCAGCCGAATGCCCTGCGGCGGCGCTTCGGGGCCGTTGGGCCGCAGCAGTACGATCTCGAAGCCGAAGGCATCGGCCAGTCGCGCCAAGGCCAGGCTGACGGGGTCGCCGCCGGCGATCACCAGCCGCGTGGTCGGCCGATGCTGTCGGGCGATCTCGCCTTTGCGCTGCCCGACGCTCCAGTCGGTGACCACCGTCAGCGGACGCCGCGCATCGCGCGTCTGGCGCCATCGCGCGACCTGCGCTGACGCATCGCGCAGCGTTCGCACCAGAATCCCGATGCGGCCGCCGCAGGCGAGCTGGATGTCCAGCACCGGGCTGCCGGCGCCGTAGTCGAGATAGCGCGGTTCGCCGTCGGCGAGCACGTCCAGAGCCTGCTGCGCCACTTCGGCCTCGACGCAACCGCCCGAGACGTAGCCGGCGCATTCACCGAGATCATTGATCGCCATTTCGGAGCCCAGAGGGCGCGGCGAGGAGCCCTCGATCTCGACGAGCGTGGCCAGCGCGAAGCGGCGGCCGTCGGCGAGCCAGCGCTCCAGCGTCGGCAGCAGATCGTCGACCAGGCCGTACTCCGGCCAGTCCGGCCAGTCCGCCATGCGCGTGCCGGCCGGGATGCGCGGCGTCGTTTCGGGCATCAGGCCTTGGTCAGCCCGGCGCGCGTGAATGGCAGTTGACGTACGCGTTTGCCGGTGAGCTTGTACACCGCATTGGCCACGGCCGGCGCCAACGGCGGCACGCCGGGTTCACCGACGCCGGTGGGCTGCTCCTGCGACGGCACGATGTGCACCTCCACCTTCGGCATCTCGGGAATCCGCAATACTTTGTAATCGTGGAAGTTGCTCTGTTTGGGCACACCGTTCTCGATCGTGATCTCGCCGTACAGCGCGGCGGCCAGGGCAAAGCCCGCGCCGCCTTCCATCTGCGCCGCAATCTGGTCGGGGTTGACCGGAACACCGCAGTCCACGGCGACGGTGAGGCGATGCACGCGCGGCAGGCCGTCCTTGCCGATCGAGACTTCGGCCACGTGCGCGACGTAGGAGTCGAACGAGAAATGCACGGCCACGCCGAGCGCGCGGCCGGCTTCGGGCTTGTTGCCCCAGCCGGACTTCTCGGCCGCCAGCTTGAGCACGCCGGCCATGCGCGGCGCTTCGTCGAGCAGCGCCAGGCGGAATTCCACAGGGTCGCGTCCGGCCTTTTCGGCCAGTTCGTCCATCAGGGTTTCCATGACGAAACCGGTATGCGTGTTGCCGACCGAACGCCACCACAGCGGACGCACCGCCTGCTTCGGCGAATGCATGGTCACCGAGAACGCCGGAATTGCGTAGGGCGTGGGTTCGATCCCTTCGCTGGTCGATTCGTCCACGCCGTTTTTGACGTTGCCGGCCATGATGTCCGTGGCGCCCATGATCGACTGGCCGACGATGCTGTGCTGCCACGCGGTGATGGCGCCTTCACCGTCGAGACCGATCTTCGCCTTGTGGACGTACAGCGGGCGGTAGAGGCCGCCCTGCATGTCATCCTCGCGACTCCACTGCACCCGAATCGGCACTTCGCTCCCGCTCTTCTGTTTCATCGCCTTGGCGACGTTGACGGCTTCCACCGTGAAGTCGGCCCAGGCATTGGCGCGCCTGCCGAAGCTGCCGCCCGAGATCAGGGGATTGAGTGAAACTTGTTCGGGCTTGAGCCCGGCGGCCCCGGCCGCCTTGGGAAGGTCTATCGACGGGAATTGGTGGCCGCCCCAGGTTTCCAGCTTCCCGTCGTGCAGCCAGGCCACGCAATTCATCGGCTCCATTGAGGCGTGTGCGAGGTATGGCAGGCGGTACACCGCATCGAGAGTGATCTTGGCACCGTCGAGTCCGCTCTGGGTCTTGTCCGAGGCCACGACGACGGCGCCGGCCTGGTCGGTCATCGCTTCGTATTCCTCGTAGAGCGCCTCGCTCGACGCCGGGCCGGCGCCGCTGCGGTCCCATTCCAGCTTCAGCAGCTTGCGTGCCTTCAGGGCTGGCCACATCGACTTTGCGACCACCGCCACGCCTTCGGGAACCTTCACGACATCGACGACACCGCTGAGCTTGAGCGCCTCGGCTGCGTCGAAGGACTTGAGGCTGGCACCGAATGCCGGTGGTCGCGCGATCACCGCCGTCAGCAGACCGGGGAGTTTCACGTCGATCGTGTAGGTCGCCGTGCCGTTGCACTTGGCCGGGGAATCCAGACGATGCGTATTGCGCTTGCCGACGTAGACGAACTTCGACGGGTCCTTGAGCGGTGCGTTCTTCGGCGGCTGCAGCGTCGCCGCATCCTCGGCCAGCTCGCCGAATGTGGCGGAGTTGCCGCCGCCCGACACCACGCCCTTGCTCACCGAGATCTGCTTCGCCGGAACCCCCCAGCGCCTGGCTGCGGCCTCCACCAGCATCGCCCGCGCGGTGGCGCCGGCATGACGCATCTGCATCCAGGAATTGGCGATCGCGGTCGAGCCGCCGGTGCCCTGCATGCCCCCCATGTTGAGGTTGCCGTAGAGCTTGGCATTGGCGGGAGCGTACTCCGCTTGGACGCGGGCGAGATCGGCGTCGAGTTCCTCGGCGAGAATCGTGGTCAGGCCCGTGGTCACGCCCTGGCCCATCTCGTGATGCTTGACGACCAGCGTCACCGTGTCGTCGGGCGCGATGCGCACAAAGGCGTTCGGCGCGAATTGAGTGTCGGCCGTTTGCGCCGCGCGTGCGCGGCCGGGCGATGCGAGATAAACGCCCATGACCAGTCCGACGGCACCGGTGGACTTGAGAAAACTGCGCCGGTCGAGCCCGCCACCGAGCATGTGGAGTTCGCGAGCCAGGGTATTGGAGTCCAGAAATTTCATGGCGCGTCGTCCTCAGGCCGTCATCTGTTCTGCGGCGCGATGAATCGCGGCGCGAATGCGTTGATAGGTCGCGCAGCGGCAGATGTTGCCGGCCATCGCGCCATCGATGTCGTCGTCGGTCGGTTTCGGAATCTGCTCCAGCAGCGCCACCGCCGACATGATCTGACCGGACTGGCAGTAGCCGCATTGCACCACGTCGAGTTCGACCCAGGCTGCCTGCACCGCCTTGGCGGCCTTCGACGACAAGCCCTCGATGGTGGTGATTTCGGCGTTCTGCGCGATCGAGTACGGCGCCGAGCAGGCGCGCAGCGGAGAGCCGTTGACGTGCACGGTGCAGGCGCCGCACTGGGCGATGCCGCAGCCGAACTTGGTGCCGGTCAGGCCCAGTTCGTCGCGCAAAACCCACAGCAGCGGGGTATCGGAATCGACCTCGACTTCGTGGATCTGGCCGTTGACCTTGAGGCTGGGCATGTTGGTCTCCTTGGGTAGTCCGTGGGGGTTTGCGTCACGGCGCGTGCCTGGATGCCTATCCGCCGAATCGGTGTCGCCATGCCGGAGCAGACACTTTTACCGGTTCGGCCGACTGGGCCTTGTGCCATAGGTTAGCGTGAATCACGCGCGGCGTGATGCCGACCGACCCTCGCCCGCTTGCGGGGAGAGAGAGGGGGGCCGCTCGCGGCTGCGAGCGGCGTATGAGGGCAACGACCATGCCGCAGGTGATTCATGAGGACCACCTGCGGAGCGGGTGGTGGGGTGAGGCTGATCGCTCCCAGCGTAGGATTCATTTTTCCGGTGCCTCTGGGCATGGCCGTCAGAAGTTCATCGTCACGCCGATGTTGATCGAGCGGCCACGGCCCGGTACCGGGCGTAACACGCCGGTGGCGTCGAAGTCTCCGAGAGACTGGCCGCCCAGCGGCAGCGTGTAGGCCTTGTCGAGGAGATTGTCCACACCCAGTTCCAGACGCCAGGACTGCCAGCGGTAGGCCGTGGCCAGGCCGATGAGGGTGTAGCCGCCAGTTTCGGGTTCGACGCGGGTGTCATCGACGCGGGTCTTGGCAGCCACGGCCTCCACGCGCAGGCGGTTTTCCCAGGCGCCGAGCTGGTGCTGCAGCGTCAGTACCGCGTTGGGTGGCATCTGGTGGTAGAGCGATCCGCCATCCTCGCGGTTCTTGCCGCGAACCCAGGATGCGGCCAGCTCGGCGCTGGCGCCGCCCCAGGTTTGCGAGGCGAACAGATGGCGCGCGGCCGACAGGTCCACGCCATAGAGCTCGGCCGACTGGTTGACCAGTTGCAGCTGCGAAAAGCCGTTGGACAGCTCGGCGAGCGGCATCGCGTCGATGTAGTCGTGCACGCGGGTGTAGTACGGTGTGAGTTCGACCTGCCAAGGATGGATCGCGCCGCCCTGCAGGCGGGCGCTGGCGCTGAAGGTATCGGCGGTTTCGGGTTCGAGTTCGAGATTGCCGACATAGCCGTTGCCGTCGCCGTACCAGCCGATCATGCGGCTGGACATTGAACCGCGACCCCAGGCGTAGCGTTCGTAGAGGTTGGGGGATCGCGTTTTCCGCGCATAGCCGAGTTCCAGCGTCAGTTGTTCGCTGGCCTGGTAGCGCGCCAGCGCACTGAGGTCGAGATGGCTGTCCTGCCGGTCATGATCGACGGCATTGAAGGCCTCGGCCGCCGCCGCGTCGGCGGCGCTCATCATGCTGGTGGTTGAATACGGCTGCACGTCGCCGGTGTTCATCCACACGATATCGTTGCGAACGCCGAGCAGTGTGGTCCAGCTCGCGCTCCAGCGCGCCTGCCACTCGGCGAAACTGCCCAGGCGCGTGCGATAGGCATCGTTGACGTTCACATAGGTGTCTGGCCCCATCATCATGCTGCCTTCGACCGCGGGCCAGTAGTCGTTCAGGGTCTGGCGCTGCAGTTCGTTGCCGACGCGCAGGCTGTCGCGCGGCGACAGTTCGATGTCGCCCGAGACCCGATAGCCGGCGCTGCGCACGCGCGTGACCATCGGCATGCCGCCGTTCGCGGTTCCGCCCTTGTCGGCCAGGAAGTTCATTTCGTGCTCGGTGTCGCGATAGTAGGCACGCGTGTCCAGCGTTCCCCAGTCGTAGCTGCCGCGATAGCGCAGCGCGCCCTGCGCCGAGCGGTTGAAGCTCATGTCCATGTACTGATTCGGAAATCCCTCGTACGGCGAATGCTGGAGGCTGCCGTCGAGTTCGACCAGTCCGCGGGCGGTGCGCATCGCCAGTTTCAGGGTCTGGTCGAGCTTCTCGTACTCGGTGGAGCGGACTTCGCCGTCGCCGTCGCCGCCCTCGTAGTTGTGCGAACGAACGCCGGAAGCCGAGTAAGCGAGGTGATAGCGGTCGGAGGCGAGCATGGCGCCGAGCTGGCCGCCGCCAACATCGCCGTTGCTGCGATAGAAGGCGCCCGCCTGGCCGGCGAACAGGCGCTCGCCGATGTCCGCGAAGCGGGGTTCGGCCGATTCCACGGCGATGGTGCCGCCGATGCTGTCGCCGCCGAGACTCACCGGCGTGATGCCGGCGATGACGTTGATCGTGGCGATCGTCTGCGGGTCGGTGTACGACAGCGGCGGGTTCATGTGATTGGGACAGGCATTGTCGATCGCCACGCCGTCGATGACCACGCGCACGCGATCGTCGTTGAGGCCGTGAATGCTCGGCAGGCTCGAAAAGCCGCCGGCGCCGTTGGCCGACACGCCGGGAATGCTGCGCAGCAGCTCGGCGACGTCACTGCTGGAGGCGGCGGCGCGATCAAGGTCCTCGCGGGTCAGGCGGCCCTGGTTGAGGGCCGATTCAGCCTCGCTGCCTTCGATCAGGGTCATCGGCAGTTCGAAGGGCTCCCCGGCAAAAGCCGGGGCGTGGTACAGGCAGGCGGCCGCGACGGCGACCAGGCACAGGCGCGATGCCGGTGCATACGGATTCTTGCGAATAGTCATGAGCGTCTCGTTGAACCCGGCGCGCGATGCGCACCGAGTCAGTCGGTTGCATACGGAAAGGCGCCGGCCGGCGCGCGCGGCGTCGGGCCAACGCGGCGCTGATGGGCAGCGGGTGCGGTCCGCGACAGGGACCGAAGGCTTCAGGCGAGAGCGGGAGGCCCGGTGGCGGGCGGGCGCGGCCGGCTGTCGGCGACGCGCAGGCGCGAGGGTGGCACCGTTGCCGCGAATGGCAGCGGTGCCGACGAGAACAAGGAGAGATCGACGCTTGGTAGACCCGGCATCGCCGCATGGGCGAAGGCGCAGGACTGAGTCAGCATGAGATGGTGGTCGGCGTGCGCCGCGTCGCCGACGTCCGGCGAGAACTGCGGACCGCCGCCGTTGCACAGGATCAGACCGATGCGGTGCTCACCGCCGTCCGCCGGGCCCAGCATGAAGCCCTGCGGAAGCAGGACATTCATCATCACGGCGACGAGCGCGAGGTACAGGGCTGTGCCGGAATGTCTGAGACGTGCGTTCAAGTTGAACGGCCGGAGGGATGGAACCGGCGTCCATTGTAGTCAGTGCGTGACACGGCGTCATCCACGGGCGTCACCCGGCTTGATGGCCACCAGGACCATGAGGGCGTCCGAGCGCGTCGCGCGCGGTCCGGGCCGGACAGATTCCGTGCCTGCTGCGGTTGAAGACGGGTCGGCAAATCCAGGCTGTCCCTGTAAACCGATTCGGACAAGCGTCAAAACGCAGGATTCGACCGACAGGCGGACGCGGCATCGAACCCGAAGGCTGTAGGACGTGTAGGACGCAGCCCCTATCGCCGTCGCGACAGACCGGCCCCCATGGCCGCGCCGACCGCCACGCCGATCAGAATGTTGCCGAATGCCACGCCGAGCGCGCTGCCGATCAGGTGCCGATCAACCAACTCAGCAGACTGAGGCCGATCAGCAGGTACAACGTACCGCTGACGAATGCGCGTTTCATGTAGGCGCGCAGCGCCGCATAGAGCAATAGCAGGCCCACGATCAGAGGTACCAGCCCGACGGTGGAATCGCTGATGCCCAGGGCCTGTGCGACCCCGCTCACGAAATCCGAGATCGCCCCGCGGATGAAGCCGAGGACCGTTGCCAGAGCCTCGACGATGAAGCGAATGAGGCTGCCGAGAATATTGCCCAGCCACTGGAAGAACCCGTCGGCATGGGTGGGTGGCATTGCGGCGCGGAGTGAATTCATCGCGGCATCTTAGCCTTGTCGGTGGCATTCAAGCGTTCAATCGAGCAGCCATTCCGCCAACGCGCAGGCCACGGTCTGCGTCGCCGCCTTGAGGTCGTTCAGGCGCAGGCATTCGTCGGCGGCGTGGCCGTTGGCCTCGCCCAATGTGCGCGGGCCGGCGCCATAGAGCACGGTGGGAATGCCGGCGGCGGTGTAGTGGCGCGCGTCGGTGTACAGCGGCACGCCGTGTTCGACGACGGCGGTGCCGAGGAAGTATCCGCCATGCCGTTGCAGGCTCTCGCAGAGCCGGTCCGCACCCGGCAGCTTGACCAGCGGCAGCGCCAGCAGCAGACGGCGCAGTTCGATGCGTATGCCGGGGATGGCGCCGGCCGTGGATTCGATCAGCTGACGCAGTTCGGTTTCGACGGCGTGCGGCGCTTCCTCCGGAATCATGCGGCGGTCGATGCGAAAGCGCACAAGGTCCGGCACCACGTTGGTGTTGATGCCGCCCTCGATCAAACCGACGTTGAGCGTGGGGTGATCGATGCCGTGGGTGTGCGAGTGGCGCGTCGCGAGTTCGTCGCGCGAGGCGTACAGCGCCTGCAGGATCGTCGTTGCCGCGGCCAGTGCATCGACGCCGGATTGCGGCATCGCCGCATGGCCCTGCTTGCCGTGCACCGTCACTTCCAGATGCAGGCAGCCGTTGTGCGCCGTGGTCACGGCGTAGGCGAAGCCAGCGCCGAGCGCGAGGTCGGGCTTGCTCAGTCCCTGTTCCAGCAGGCGGCGCGGACCAATGTCACCGCCGACCTCCTCGTCGTAGGTGAAGTGCAGTTCGATACTGCCCTTGAGCGCCGCACCGCTGGCGGCGAGGTTTTTCAGGGCCAGCAGCGCGTAGGTGTAAGTCGCGAAATCGGACTTGCTGACGGCGACGCCGCGGCCAAGCATCACCGGACCATGCTGTGGGTCTTCGACGATGGCGGCGCCGTAGGGGTCTTGCGTCCAGCCGCGGCCCGGCGGCACCACGTCGCCGTGCGCGTTGAGCGCGATGCAGGGGCCACCGTCGCCGAAGCGCTGGCGCACGATCAGGTTGGTGGAGGAGATCATCCCGGCCGCGCGGGTCACGGCCTCCGGCACCGGATATTCCTCCACTTCAAGACCGAGTTCGCGCAGCAGTGCCGCCGCCTTGAGCGCATGCGCCGCGCAGTCGCCCGGCGGGTTGTCGGTGGGAATGCGCACCAGTTGGGCGAGAAAATCGCAGGCCGCCGGGAAGTCGGTTTCGACCTGGGCGGCGAGTGCGTCACGGGTTCGATCGTCGATCATTGCCGGAGTCGTCATGGGGCCTCGAGGCGCACGAGAAAATCGGCGACCACGAGCGCGGCGACGTCGGCGTCGAGTACGCTGAGCGTCTCATCGGGATGGTGGCTGATGCCACCGTTGCCGCAGCGCACGAACAGCATGCCGGCCTGCGTCAACGCCGCTATCGGCACGGCGTCGTGACCGGCGCCGCTGGCCAGTTGGCGCACGGCGTCGCGGCCGGTGACGCGGCGGATACTGTCGGCCAGGGCCTGGCGGATCATCGGCGCGCAGGGCGTGGCCGCGCCCTTGAGCACTTCTTCGAGTTCGATGCGCACACCACGCCGGGCGCCGATGCGCTCGATCTCGGCGAGCAGGTCCGCGACGGCGGCGTCGCGCGTGGCGTCCTCGGGCGCGCGCACGTCCAGCGACAGTTCGCAGCGGCCGGGGATCACGTTGACCGCGCCGCCCGGCACCTGCAGCCGGCCGACGGTGCCGACCAGGCCGGCAACGCCGGCGCAGCGCTTTTCGGTGTGCAGCAGGATTTCGGCGGCCGCCGCCGCGGCATCGTGGCGCAGGTGCATGGGCACGGTGCCGGCGTGGCCGGCGGTGCCCTCGATTTGGATCAAAAAGCGCTGGCTGCCGTTGATCGCCGTGACCACGCCCAGCGGCAGGTCCTCGTCCAGCAACTGCGGGCCCTGTTCGATGTGGACTTCCAGATAGCCGAGCAGCGATTCGGGGTCGCGCGCCAGCGCGGGAATCGCCTGCGGATCGAGTCCGGCACCGAGCAGCGCTGCGCGCAGGCTGATGCCGTCCGCGTCCTGCCGATCGAGCAGGCCCGAGTCGAACTGGCCGGTGATCGCGCGGCTGCCGAGATAGGTGGAGCCGAAGCGCACGCCTTCCTCGTCGCCGAAGCCGATGATTTCCAGATCGTAGTCCAGCCTCACGCCGCTGTGCCGCAGGTGCTCGACCACGGCGATCGGCAGCAGGATGCCGAGGCGTCCGTCGTAGGCACCGCCATTGACCACGGTGTCGTAGTGCGAGCCCATCAGCAGCGTCTTCGCGTTCGGGCGGCCGCAGGACCAGCGGCCGACGACATTGCCGATGGCGTCGATCTGCGCCTGCAGGCCGGCCGCACGCATCCAGTCGCAGAGTCGCTGCGCGGTCGCGCGATGCGCTGCGCCGAGATAGGTGCAGCTCAGCGCGTCGGCGTCGTCGGAGTACTGACGCAGATGATCGGCCATGGCGAGAATGCTTTCGCCCATCGGCTCGCGCACGCGCTCGGCGAGGCGGAATTCGGCGATGCGTTCGATTTGCGCGAGCGCGGTCGCCAACTCGTCCGCGGGTTCGTTGCGCAGACGCTGCTCGAAGGCGCGCAGCACCGAGGCGCGGTCATGGCCCTTGACCGCGAGCACGAACGGAAAGCCGAAGCGCGTGTTGTAGTCGCTGTTGAGTGTCTGCAAACGCGCGAATTCCTCGGCGCTGCATTCGGACAGGCCGGCGCCGGCCTGCTCGCGCGTGGATTCAGCCGTGAGTTCGCCGCGCACCGCGGCCTTGCCGGCCAGTTCCGGATGCGCGCGCACCAGCGCCAGCTGTTCGTCCGTCGTGGCGGCCAGCACCACTGCCTGCATCGCGGCCAGCAACTCCAGACGCGAGCTGAACGGTCGCGCTGCCGCCGTGCGTTCGGCGATCCATGGTGAGTGTTCGTAGATGCCGGCGAGCTGCGCCGAAAATTCGGCAGCCGCCGCGCGGTTGAGCGCGCCCAGTTCGATGCGCGGGTCCGTGTTCACGCTGCCGTCTCCGCCGGGAAGCGCTCGATCCAGTGCCGCGCGATGTCGATGCGGCGGCACACCCACACGTCCTCGTGCGCCTGCACGTGATCGACGAAGCGTGCCAACGCCGCCATTCGCGCCGGCCGGCCGACGATGCGGTTGTGCAGGCCGATCGACAGCATCTTCGGCGCGTTCAGTCCCTTGGGGTCGCCTTCTGCGTAGAGCACGTCGAAGGCATCGCGCAGGTGTTCGAAGAACTGGGTGCCGGTGGCGAAGCCCTGCGGGCTGGCGAAGCGCATGTCGTTGGTATCCAGTGTGTACGGCACCACCAGATGCGGCTTTACGCCTTGCGCGGTGTCTACCTGCGTCCAGTACGGCAGGTCGTCTGCATAGGAATCCGCGTCATAGACGAAGCCACCGTGCTCGACCACCAGCCTGCGCGTGTTGGGGCTGTCGCGGCCGGTGTACCAGCCCTGCGGCGCCTCGCCAGTGAGTGTGCGCAGGATGTTCACGGCTTCGGCCATGTGCGCGCGCTCGGTGGCTTCGTCGATCAGTTGGTAGTTGATCCAGCGCAGTCCGTGGCAGGCGATCTCAAAGCCGAGTTCGCGGCAGGCGGCCAGCGCCTCCGGGTGGCGCGCCAGTGCCATCGCCACGCCGAAGACCGTCAGCGGCAGGCCGCGCGATTCGAACAGACGCAGCACACGCCAGAAGCCGGCGCGCGTGCCGTATTCGTAGAGCGATTCGATGCTCTGGTGGCGCATCGGAAAGGCCTGCGGGTCATACATTTCCGAGAGGAAGGTTTCCGAAGCGGCGTCGCCGTGCAGCACCGAGTTCTCCGAGCCCTCTTCGAAATTGAGCACGAACTGCACGGCGATGCGTGCACCACCGGGCCACTGCGGATGTGGCGGCCTGCGGCCGTAGCCGATCAGGTCGCGGGGGTAGTTCGGATCTCGGAAGTCAGGATTCACGGTCGGCTTCGGTGGGGTCAGACACGCGCCGGTGGTGCCAGCACACTGTAGAGATCGACGCCCGGGGTTTCGGGTTCTTCGAGCTGCAAGTCGCCGAGTACGTGGTCGAGGTGTTCGAGCATCAGCTTCGGGGCCTTCGCGCTGCGCGCCAGCAGAGCCTGGTAGAGCGTCTCGTGTTCGTCGGGCGGGCAGCTCGAAGCACCGGATGCCTGGTAGACGGCGACGATCAGCGAGGATCGCGAGACCAGCTCGCGCAGCAGTTCGAGCAGCGTGTGGTTGCCCGCGATTTCCGCCAGCAGCAGATGGAACTCGCCAGACAGGCGGATCATCGCGCGCCGGTCGCGGCGCAGCCAGGCATCCTGCTCGGCTTCGAGCATCGCGCGCACGCGCTGGATATCCGCATCGGTGGCGACCTCGACGAACTTGGCGACGATGCCGGCTTCCAGCAGGCGCCGCGCCTCGAACACGTCCAGCGCGTCCTGCGTGGTCGGCTTGCACACCACCGCACCGCGGTTCGGCATCAGCGTCACCAGACGCTCATTCGCCAGGCGTTGCAAGACCTGTCGCACACGCGTGCGCCCCAGCGAGAAGATCTCGCACAGCTTGGTTTCGACCAGCCGCGTTTCGGGCGGCAGGCTGTGGTCCATGATCGCTTCGCAGATGCGTTCGTAGGCCTGATCAACATCGCTTTCGGCGGTGACGTCCGCGGTCGGCGGGCGTTTGCTGCGCGTGGGGCGGCGCAGCGTGACGCCGGCGATTTCGGCGCTCATGCGGTGGCTCCGGTGTTGCTGTCGCGGTTCGCGATCAACCGTAGGGCTGGCAAAGCGCAGCGTGCCCACGCGTTCGGGGCGCGGCGAACCGCGTGGGCACGGGCTGCGCCCTTTGCCCACCCTACGGAACGGTCGCAGTGGTCGGAACGGTTCATTGATTCTGTTTTCATCATTCAGGCCGCCCTCTCCACGGCTTCTCCCATGACATAACACCGCCGAATCGCGCGGTCGTCGCCCAGCGTCATCGCCAGCCGCAGCGTCTCGTCGAGTGTGCGTGCCTGTGCGCTGCGCCGCGCCAGCAAGGGCGTGGCGGCAAGGTCGAGAACCACGAAGTCGGCTTCGTTACCGCTGCGGAACGAGCCGATGCGATCATCCAGGTGCAGCACGCGCGCGCCGCCCAGCGTCGCCAGATAGAAGGCGCGCAGTGGGGTCAGGGTCTGCTGCCGCAGCTGCGCCACCTTGTAGGCTTCGCCGAGCGTGCGCAGCATCGAAAAGCTGGTGCCGCCGCCCACGTCCGTGCCCATGCCGAAGCGCACACCGGCGGCGTCGGTGGCGGCGAGGTCGAACAGGCCGCTGCCGAGGTAGAGGTTGGAGGTGGGGCAGAAGGCGATGCCGGCTTCGGCCTCGTGCAGGCGCGCGCGGTCGGTGTCGTCCAGGTGCAGGCAGTGGGCGTAGACCGAGCGTTCGCGCACCAGACCGTAACGGTCGTAGACGTCGAGGTAGCTGCGGCTCCAGGGATGCAGTTCGTGCACCCAGTCGATTTCGCCGAAGTTCTCGGCGAGGTGGCTGTGCACGTAAACGTCCGGCTGTTCGGCGGCAAGCGTTCCGGCGGCCTGCATCTGCGCGTCCGAGCAGGTCACGGCGAAGCGCGGGGTGATCGCGTAGTGCAGGCGGTCCGTGCCGTGCCAGCGCTCGATCAGCGCGCGGTTGTCGCGGTCGCTGGAGGCGGCGGTGTCGCGCAGGTTCTCGGGGCAGTGGCGGTCCATCATCGCCTTGCCGGCGATCATGCGCAGGCCGCGCGACTGGCTGGCCTGCATGAAGGCGTCGACCGAGGTCCTGTGCACGGTGCCGAACACCAGCGCGGTGGTGGTGCCGTTGCGCAGCAGTTCGTCGAGAAAGAAGTCCGCGACCTCGCGCGCGTAGGCGGCGTCGCCGAAGCGTGCCTCGGCCGGAAAGGTGTAGTCGCTGAGCCAGTCCAGCAACTGACGGCCGCCGGAACCGATGATCTCGGTCTGCGGGTAGTGGATATGGGTATCGATGAAGCCCGGCAGCAGCAGGCCGTTGCCGTGTTCGACGATTTCGACATCGGCCGGCAGTGTTGCCAGTAATGTTTCGGCTGGGCCGAGGCCCTGCACGCGACCGTCGGCGACCAGCAGCAGCCCATCGGTGAAATACTCGTAGGCGCCGGCCTCGTCGTGTTCGCCGGGGTCGGTGAGGAAGTGCAGCAGCGCGCCGCGATGGGCGGTCAATCGCGCGTTCACGGCTGCGGCGCTCCGGCGTCGATCCAGGCGATCAGCTGAGCGCGCTCGGCGTCGGTCATCTTCGTCAGATTGCCGATCGGCATGGCGCGGCTGGCGACCTGCTGGCGCACCGGTTCGAGATGCGCCAGCAGCGTCTCCGGCGTGTCGAGTTCGATACCCAGCGGCGGGCTGTAGAAGCCGGGCTGGGTCGGGTGTTCGGCGTGGCAACCGGCGCAGCGCTGGATGACGATGGCCTGCGCGCGCTCGAAGTCCGGAACCTCGACCGCTTCGGCGCCCGCGCTGTCGTCTGCCGTGTCCCTGGCCGTTGCCGGCGGCGTGGGCCGCAGCGCGACGAGTACCACCAGGATCGCCAGCACGCCGACGATCACCGGCAGCGGCGAGGTCTTGCCGCCGCGTTCATGCGCCTTGTGGCGTGCGACGAACCAGGCGCGGATCGCGGCGCCGGCGAAGCACAGGCCGATCAGCACCAGCCAGTTGTGCGGGCCGCCGTAGGTCATCGCATAGTGGTTGCTGATCATCGTGAACAGCACCGGCAGCGTGAAATAGGTGTTGTGCACCGAACGCTGCTTGCCGCGCTCGCCGTAGACCGGGTTGGGCGCCTCGCCGCGCGCCATCGCGGCGACGTTTTTGCGCTGGCCCGGGATGATCACCATCAGCACGTTGGCGGCCATGATCGTCGCCATCATCGCGCCGAAATGCAGGAAGGCGCCGCGTCCCGAGAACACCTGGCACAGGCCCCAGGCGGCGGCGCACAGCAGCAGCGCGAGCACCGCGCCGAGTGCCTTGTCGTTACGGCCCAGCGGCGAGCGGCACAGGCCGTCATACACCGCCCAACCCGCGAGCAGCGTGCCCAGGCCGATCGCCACCGCCTGCCAGCCGGCCAGCGCGGCGACCGAGGGGTCGATCATGTACACCTCGGGCGAGCGGTAGTACAGCACGCACAGCAGGAAGAAGCCGGACAGCCAGGTGCTGTACGCCTCCCAGTAGAACCAGTGCAGCGATCCCGGCATTTGCGCCGGTGCCAGTGCGTACTTCTGCGCGTGATAGAAGCCGCCGCCGTGCACCGACCACAGCTCGCCGCCGACACCCTTGGCGGCGTCGGCCGGGTCGGCCGGTTTGAGCAGGTGATTGTCCAGCCACACGAAATAGAACGAGGCACCGATCCAGGCGATGCCGGTGATCACGTGGACCCAGCGACCCAGCAGGCTCAACCATTCGAACAAATAGGCGTCCATGCGCGCCTCAGAGGTCCGGGTGGAAGGGCTTGCCCAGCGCGGCCGGCTGGTTGAGCAGGATGATCTTGCCGTCGCGGCAGATCAGCACCAGCACCACGATGGTGGCGAGGTACGGCAGCATCGACATGAACTCGGACGGCACGTCCAGACCGAAGCCCTGGGCATAGAGTTGCAGCACGGTGACGCCGCCGAACAGATAGGCGCCGAGCAGCACGCGCAGCGGCTTCCAGGTGGCGAACACCACCAGCGCCAGCGCGATCCAGCCTCGGCCGGAACTCATCGATTCCACCCACATCGGCGTCAGCGCGGTCGACAGATAGGCCCCGGCGACACCGCTGCAGGCACCGCCGAACATCACTGCGGCGTAGCGCACCAGGGCCACCGGGCGGCCGATGGCATGGGCCACGCCGGGCGCCTCGCCGACCGCGCGTGTCAGCAGGCCCCAATGGCTGCGCGTGAGGAACCACTGCACCGCGAAGAACAGCACGATGGAGCCGTAGACCACGAGGTTGTACTTGAACAGCAGCGGCCCGAGCAGCGGAATGTCCGACAGCAGCGGCAGATCCAGCGCCGGCACCGGCGTGATCGGCTGGCCGACGAAGGGCCGCCCGGCGAAGGAGGACAGGCCCACGCCGAACAGCGTCAGCGCCAGGCCGGTGGCGACCTGGTTGGTCTGCAAGGTAATCGTGAGAAAGCCGAAGATCAGCGACATCAGCACGCCCGCGCCGATTGCGGCGAGATAGCCGAGCGCGAGGCTGCCGGTCGTCAGGCCGACGGCGAAGGCCGCCACCGCGCCGATCAGCATCATGCCCTCGACGCCGAGGTTGAGCACGCCGGCCTTTTCGGTGACCAGTTCGCCGAGCGCGGCGTAGATCAGCGGCGTGGCGGCGACCACGGTGCTGACGAGGATCGCGATGATTGGGTCAGTGGTCATGAGGCGCAGCGGTTTCGCGCAATTCGAGGGTGGGCAAAGGCCGCAGGCCGTGCCCACGTGGGTCGGGACGGTGCCGACGCTACGATCATTACGGTCGTTCCCGGCATCACGCTGCTCCCGCCACGGTTCTGATGCGCAGCCGGAAGTTCACGAACAGATCCGCCGCCAGCAGATAGAACAGCAACAAGCCCTGGAACAGTCCGGTGATCGCCGAAGGCAGTGCCAGGTTCATTTGCGCCTGCTCACCGCCGAGATACAGCAGCGACATCAGCAGCGAGGCCAGCAGGATTCCGACCGGATGCAGGCGCCCGACGAAGGCGACGATGATCGCGGCGAAGCCGTAGCCGGGCGAGATTTGCGGCTGCAACTGGCCGATCGGGCCGGCGACTTCGCCGAGGCCGGCGAGGCCGGCCGCACCGCCACTGATCAGCAGCGCAAGCCAGATGTTGCGTGCGCTGCCGAAGCCGGCGTAGGTGGCGGCCGCCGGGGCCAGACCGGAAACCTGCATGCGAAAACCGGCGTGGGTTTTCCGGGTGAAGAACCAGGACGCGGCGACCAGCAGCAGCGCAAACACAAAGGCGATGTTGACGCGCGTGCCGTTCCACAGAATCGGCAGCAGTTCCCATTCCTCGAACAGGCGCGACTGCGGAAAGTTGAAACCCATCGGATCGCGCCAGGGGCCGTGCACCAGCCAGGCCAGCAGCAGTTGCGCGATGTAGACCAGCATCAGGCTGGTGAGGATTTCGTTGGTGTGAAAGCGCGTGCGCAGCAGCGCCGGAATCGCCGCCCACAGCATGCCGCCGAGCACGCCGGCGACCAGCATCGCCGGCAAGATCCACGACGATTCGGTTTCGCCCCAGGCCAGCGCCACGCCGGTGCCGGCCAGCGCGCCGACGATCAGCTGGCCCTCGGCGCCGATGTTCCAGACATTGGCGCGAAAGCCGATCGCCAGACCCAGCGCGCACAGCAGCAACGGCGTGGTCTTGAGCAGCAGTTCCCCGAGTCCGTAGACGCTGTTCAGCGGCTTGATGAAGAACACCTGAAAGGCTTCGACCGGGTTCTTGCCAAGGATCAGGAAGATCAGCAGGCCGGTGAGCAGCATCGCCACCGCCGCGATCAACGGCGAGGCCAGGCGCATCGCGCCCGAGGGTTCCGGGCGTTTCTCAAGCCGCAGCACGTTCGGCCTCCTCGCGCTGGATGAAGCCGCCGGCCATCCAGCTGCCGATCTCCTCGATGCTGGTCTCGGCCGGCGTGCGCAGCGGTGACAGTTGTCCGCTGGCGATGACGGCGATCCGGTCGCAGATCGAGAACAGTTCGTCGAGTTCCTCGGACACCACCAGCACCGCGCCACCGCGGTCGCGCAGGTCGATCAGCGCCTGGCGGATCATTTGCGCGGCGCCCACGTCCACGCCCCAGGTCGGCTGCGCGGCCAGCATCACCTCGGGTTCGTGACTGATCTCGCGGCCGACGATGAATTTCTGCAGGTTGCCGCCGGACAGGCTGTTGGCGGCTGACTGCGTGCCGTTGCACTTGACCTTGTAGGCCGCGATCACCTGCTCGGCGAAGGCGCGCGCCGTGCGCATCTTCACCAGCCCGCGACGCACCATGCTCGCGGCGCCGGTCAGCAGCGCATTGTCGGCGAGGCTCATTTCCGGTACCGCGCCGTGACCGAGCCGGTCCTCGGGGACGAAGGCCAGGCCCAGCGTACGGCGCCGCGCCGGGTCGGACTGGCCGACCGGCAGGCCGCCGAGCCGGACCTGACCGGCATCCGTGCACGGCGTCTCGCCGGAGATCGCCGCCATCAGTTCGGTCTGGCCGTTACCGGAGACGCCGGCGATGCCGATGATCTCGCCGCTGCGCACGCGCAGGTCGATGTTGTGCAGGGACGTGCCGAAGGGGTCGGGCGAGGCCAGTGTCAGATTGGTCAGCTCCAGCCGGATGTCGCCGGCTTCGCGCGGCGTCAGCCGGCATTCGGTGAGTTCGTTGCCGATCATCAGCCGCGCCAGACTTGCATTGCTTTGCGTGGCCGGTGTGGCAGTGCCGCTGACGCGGCCGCCGCGCAGCACCGTGGCGGTGCCGCACAGCTCGCGGATTTCGTCGAGCTTGTGGCTGATGTAGAGAATGCTCACGCCTTCGGCCGCGAGCCGGCGCAGGGTCTCGAACAGCACGCGCACCGCCTGCGGCGTCAGCACCGAGGTCGGTTCGTCCATGATCAGCAGGCGCGGTCGCTGCAACAGGCAGCGCACGATCTCCACGCGCTGGCGCTCGCCCACCGACATGCTGTGCACCAGCCGCTGCGGGTCCACCGGCAGGCCGTAACGCTGCGAGACCTCGCGAATGCGCTCGCCGAGTTGCGGCAGCGCTTCGCGTTGGTCCAGCGCCAGCGAAATGTTTTCGGCCACGCTCAGGGTTTCGAACAGCGAAAAGTGCTGGAACACCATGCCGATGCCCAGCGCGCGTGCCGCTTTCGGGTTGGCGATCGTCACCGGCCGGCCTTCCCATTCGATCTGGCCTTCATCGGGGCGCGTCACGCCGTAGACGATCTTCATCAGCGTGCTCTTGCCGGCGCCGTTCTCGCCCATCAACGCGTGAATCTCGCCGCGCTGCACGCACAGGTCCACGCCGTCGTTGGCGACCACGCCGGGATAGCGCTTGGAGATGCCGCGCAATACCAGGCGCGGTGCGTTCAGCTCTGCTTGGCTTGGCATATGTGGCACTGACCGGCATTGCAGGGAGACTCGACCGGCTGTGGGGCCGGCGAGGCGCTTGGGTCGGCTGGGGTACTCAGCGTCTGCATGAGCTGTGCGGCCACGCCCACGGCGATGGCGCCGGGCCATTTGCTGTCGATGCCGGGCACGCCGATCGGGCAGATCAGCCGCGCCAGACGCGCCTCGTCGATGCCGTCGCGACGCAGCCGCGACCGGAAGCGCGCGGCCTTGCTGGCCGAGCCGATCAGGCCGAGGTAGCGTGCGTCGTCGCGCTGCAGCAGGGCCAGCACCAGCGCGTAGTCCAGTGCATGATCGTGCGTCATGACGATGTGCGCGGCGCCGGGTGGTGCCTCGTGCTGCAGCGCCAGCGGCGCGGTGGCGCGCGGCGTCACCGATTCCGGCAGGTCCGCCGGAAACACGCCGGGTCGGGCATCGATCCAGCTGACTTGCAGCGGCAGTTCGGCCAGCACACGCACCAGGGCCTGGCCGACGTGGCCGGCGCCGTACAGCCACAGCGGCTGGCGGGCATCGTCGAGGCGTTCGAGCAGTTCGGCGCTGTCCTTGGTGGGGTCGCGTTGTAGTGTGACGGGCGTCTGCGCGTCGGCCGACACGATGCTGCGGGCTTCGATGCGGTCGCCGCGCAGGGTGCTGCGCAGCCATAGCGGCTTGCCGGTTTCCAGTTCGGTCACGAGTCGTTCGAGCAGCGGGCGGTCTGCGCCGGCCCAACGTTCCAGCCAGACTTCGACCACGCCGCCGCAGCATTGGCCGAGTTCGATGCCGAGTATCAGTTTCTGCACGCGGGCGTTCGCGTCACCGCCCAACAGCTCGCGCGCGGCGCGCAGTGCCTGCCATTCGAGATGGCCACCGCCGACGGTGCCATACAGTGTGTCGCCCGCCAGCAGCATGCAGGCGCCGGCCTCCCGCGGGGCGGAGCCGCGAACGCCGGCGATCAGCACGCGGACGACGGCCGGGTGGTCACGCAGGCTGGCGAGGGTTTGGCGCGGCCAGCTGTGCAGCGGACGCAGCCAGTCGCCGGTTGCAATGGACTGCGCGGATTGTGGGGCTGTGTGGAGGCTAAGCATGACTGGCTTGCGCTCGTGTCCACGCGTTTGTGGCGACCCTGCCCGCGTGGGCACGGCCTTTGGCCTTTGCCCTCCCCACGGTCTCGCCGTGTGCCCGGGGCCGTAGGGTGGGCAAAGCGCAGCGTGCCCACGCGTCCGGGCTATTCATCGCGCATCCCCCCGAATCCCCTCCACCGCCCCCAGCACCGCCTCCGCCGTCGCCGGCGCCCGCAGCCTCGGAATCGCGGTGCCGTCACCACAGGCGGCGACCGCGTCGCGAATCGCGTGCAGCACCGAGATTGCCAGCATCAAGGGTGGCTCGCCGACGGCCTTGGAACGATGAATCGTGTCCTCGCGATTGGGCTCGTGTTCGAGCAGGCGCACGTCGAAGTGTTCGGGCCATTCGCGCGCGGTCGGGATCTTGTAGGTCGAGGGCGCGTGCGTGCGCAGTTCTCCGTGCGCGTTCCAGACCAGTTCCTCGGTCGTCAGCCAGCCCATGCCCTGAACGAAACCGCCTTCGATCTGGCCGAGATCGATCGCGGGATTCAGCGAGCGGCCGACGTCATGCAGGATGTCGGTGCGCAGCAACTGGCTTTCGCCGGTCAGCGTGTCGATCGCGACTTCGGAGACGGCGGCGCCGTAGGCGAAATAGAAGAACGGCCGGCCGTGCAGGTGCTCGCGGTCCCAATGAATCTTGGGCGTGGCGTAGTAGCCGGTGGCGGACAGTTGCACGCGCGCGTCGTAGGCCAGCGCAACGAGATTCTTGAAACCGATCGAGTGTTCGCCGAGTTCGACGTGGCCGTCGGCGAAGCGCACCTGCTCGGGTTTCAGGTCCGGCGTGATGCGGCAGGCGAAGTCGGTGAGGCGTTCGCGCAGGGTGATTGCCGCCGCCTGCGCGGCCTTGCCGTTGAGGTCGGAGCCGCTGGAGGCGGCGGTGGCGGAGGTGTTGGGAACCTTGCTGGTGTCGGTACTGCTGAGGCGCACCGCGCCCAGCGGCAGGCCGAGTTCCTGGGCGACCACCTGCGCGACCTTGGTGTACAGGCCCTGGCCCATTTCGGTGCCGCCGTGATTGAGCAGCACGCTGCCGTCGGTGTAGATGTGGAGCAGCGCGCCGGCCTGGTTGTAGCGCACGGCGTTGAAGGAGATGCCGAACTTCACCGGCGTCAGCGCGATGCCGCGCTTGATGATCGGGTTGGCAGCGTTGAATTCGGCGATCCCGGCTCGACGGCGTTCGTAGCCGCTGCTGGCGGCAAGCTGATCGGTGATGGTGTCGAGCACATTGTCCTCGACGATCTGGCCGTAGTGGGTTTCGTTGCGCTCGTCGATGCCGTAGTAGTTGCGGCGGCGCACGGTCAGCGGATCGAGCCGCAGCCTGCGCGCGATCTCGTCGACGATCTGCTCGATGATGAGCATGCCCTGCGGTCCGCCGAAGCCCCTGAAAGCGGTGTTGGAGACCGTGTTGGTCTTGCACAGATGGCAGACCAGATCGAGATGTTCGAGGAAATAGGCGTTGTCGATGTGGCAGACGGCGCGGTCGTTGACCGGGCTCGACAAATCCGCCGAATAACCGCAGCGCGAGGCCATCATCACTTGCAGCGCCTGGATGCGGCCGGTGTCGTCGAAGCCGGCCTCGTAGTCGGCGAGAAAGTCGTGGCGCTTGCCGGTGAGCAGCATGTCGTCGTCGCGGTCCAGGCGCAGCTTGACCGGGCGGCCGGTCTTGCGCGCCATCACCGCCGCGGCCGCCGCCAGCAGCGCCGGCTGGCTTTCCTTGCCGCCGAAGCCGCCGCCCATGCGCCGGCATTGCACGTTGATGCGGTGCGAGGGCCAGCCGAGCACGTCGCCGACCATGTGCTGGACTTCGCTGGGGTGCTGGGTAGAGCTGTGAATCAGGATCGTGTCGTCTTCTTGCGGGATCGCGATTGCGATCTGGCCTTCCAGATAGAAGTGATCCTGGCCGCCGATGTCGATGCTGCCGTGCAGGCGGTGCGCTGCCTCGGCCAGCGCCTGCGTCGGTTCGCCGCGCAGGATGCGCTTGCTCGGCATCACGTAGCTTTGCGCGGCCAGCGCCGAGCGAATGTCGAGAATCGCCGGCAGGGTTTCGTAGTCGGCCTGCGCCAGCCGCGCCGCCCTGCGTGCGGCGGTATAGCTGTTGGCGGCGACCAGGAACAGCGACTGCCCGGCGTATTCGACGAGGTTCTCGGCGAACACCGGATCGTCGGGCTGGATGCCGCCATAGTTGTTGCGGCCGGGAATGTCAGCGGCGGTGCAGACCGCGACCACGCCCGGTGCGGCGCGCACCGCGCTCAGGTCCATGTTGAGGATGTGCGCGTGCGCCACCGGGCTGAGGCCGAAGGCGGCGTGCACGGTGTTGGCCGGCAGATTGATGTCGTCCGCGTAATGCGCGCCGCCGCTGACGTGCAGCTGCGCGCTTTCGTGCGGCGTGGCGCTGCCGATCACAGCTTCACCGCCAGCGTGCGCAACAGCGGCGCATGGCCGCGCAGCGGATGCGCGAGATAGAAGCGGCGCAGCAGATTGCCGGCGCCGCGCAGGCGGTAGTCGGCGGAGGCGCGCATGTCGCCGATCGGCGCGTAGTCGCGGGCCAGCGCCGCGATCGCCAAATCGGTTGTTGCGTCACTCCAGGGCTGGCCGATCAAGGCGGCCTCGGCTTCGCGTGCGCGTGCCGGAATCGCGGCCATGCCGCCGTGAGCGATGCGGGCGTCGCGCACCAGGCCATCCTCGACGCGAATGGCGTAGGCACTACAGACCGCGGAAATGTCCTGATCGAGCCGCTTGGACAGCTTGTAGCTTTCGACCCACACGCCGGCACGCGGCGCCGGAACATGGATCGCCACCAGGAATTCGCCGGGCTGCCAGTTCTTCTTCTGATAGCCGAGATAGAAATCTTCCAGCGGCAGGCGGCGCAGGGCATCACCACGGCGCAGCGTGATTTCGGCGCCGAGCGCGATCAGCACCGGCATCGAGTCGCCGATCGGCGAACCGTTGGCGACGTTGCCACCGAGCGTGCCGGCGTTGCGCACCGGCGGCGAGGCGAAGCGTTGCGCGACTTCGGCCAGCGTCGGGTAGTGGGCGACGATGGCGGCCCAGGCGTCGGTCAAGGAGACGGCGGCGCCGATATCGAGGCCGGCTTCGGTCTCGGCAATCGTCCGGAGTTCGGAGACCTCGCCGACATAAACCAGCGCCGGCAGCTCGCGCAGGTGCTTGGTGGCCCACAGGCCGACGTCGGTGCTGCCGGCAAGAATCGTCGCCTCGGGTTGCTCGATCAGCGCGGCGGCGAGTGTGTCCAGCGTGCGCGGCGCGGCGTAGCCCACCTGTTCGAACGTCGCGTCGCGCTGGATTTGGCGCAGCGCCTGCACACGCGACGATGCCGTGGTTTCCTCACGCGACCAGTGTGTCGGCCCGGGATAGCCGCCCATGCGGCAGCCGGCGTCGATGATCGGCCGGTAGCCGGTGCAGCGACACAGGTTGCCGGACAGGCACTCCACGACCTCGTCGCGCTCGACCGCCGGCTTTTGCAGATACAGCGCGAACAGCGACATCACGAAGCCCGGCGTGCAGAAGCCGCACTGCGAACCGTGCGCATCGACCATCGCCTGTTGCACCGGGTGCAGCCTGCCGTCGGCGGCGCGCAGGCCTTCGACCGTGAGCAGTTCCTTGCCGTCGATCGTCGGCAGGAAGCGGATGCAGGCGTTGATCGCGCGATAGCGCACGGCCGCTTCGGAATCGTCGAGTTCACCGAGCACCACGGTGCAGGCGCCGCAGTCGCCTTCGGCGCAGCCTTCCTTGGTGCCGCTGAGTCCGGCGTGTTCGCGCAGGTATTGCAGTACCGTGGTCGTCGCCGGAAGGCCGTCCACGCAGCGCGTTTCGCCATTGAGGACGAAGCGGACGGACTGATCGGCGGCGACCGGAATCATGGTGTGGGTTTCGGCCTCAACTGCCGCGGTAGGTGGAGTAGCTCCACGGCGAGACCAGCAGCGGCACGTGGTAATGCTGCGTGGGTTCGGCGATGCCGAAGCGCAACACCACCTCATCCAGAAAAGGCGGTTCGGGCAGGGCCGTGCCCTGGGCGCGAAAGTAATCGGCCACGTCGAACACCAGTTCGTAGCGTCCGGCTTCGAAGGCGGCGGCGTCGAGCAGTGGCGCGTCGGCGCGGCCGTCCTTGTTGGTTTGTGCGCGCAGCAGCGAGCGACGTCCGCCGTCCAGGCGGAACAGCTCCAGCGTCAGCGCGGCAGCCGGTCGGCCGCTGGCGGTGTCGAGTACGTGCGTCGTCAGTTTGCCCATGGGATTCACTACGGAGTCCGAGCGCCCGAGCCCGCAAGGGCTGTGCCATCGCCGCAATTGTGGTGCGCCGGCTGTACGCACTGCAACTTTGAAATTGTATGCAATCTTAATATCGGATCGTCGCACATCAATGGCGCAGAGTGTGCGCACTCTTGGCGCATTCCCGTCCGAACAGCACCCGATGGGTGCGGCCGCCGCGGGCGGGAGCCGGTAAAAACGAGGCAAATCGGACCGTCCCGGCAGTGGCACGACCATTGCGACGACGCTCGCCGATAGCCGGTCGAGTTCATGGTGTATGCAAAGACGCAGTGCTTTGCGTACGCCATGCACGAATCAGAGTGGGGACGGGTGGGGACGGTGCCGCTTCATGTTGAAGCCGTCGAGTCGGTGCCAGGATATTGCCCACACCCTGAAACCAGAAATTGTGAGCGCATGAACAGAATGAAGCGGTTGGGTTTGAGCTTGATGAGTCTCGCGGCGGGTCTGCTCGTCGCCGGCAGCGCCTGGGCTGCGGACCCGCTGAAGGTGGCGTTTGTCTACGTGGGGCCGGTCGGCGACGCCGGCTGGACCTATGCGCATGAGCAGGGCCGGCTGGCGCTGGTCGAGGCGCTGGGCGATCAGGTCGACACCACCTATGTCGAAAGCGTGCCGGAAGGCGCGGACGCAGAACGCGTGATCCGCCAGCTGGCGGCGGACGGCAACCAGCTGATCTTCACCACCTCGTTCGGCTACATGACCGCGACCCACAAGGTCGCGCGGATGTTCCCGAAAGTCGCTTTCGAACACGCGACCGGCTTCAAGACCGGGCGCAATGTCGGCGTCTACGAAGCGCGCACCTATGAAGGGGCCTACCTGCTCGGTGTGCTCGCCGGCAGTCTCAGCAAGAGCAACAAGCTGGGTTATGTCGGCTCGTTCCCGATTCCCGAAGTGATTCGCAACATCAATGCGTTCACGCTCGGCGCGCAGAGCGTGAATCCGGACATCAAGACCAAGGTCATCTGGGTCAACACCTGGTACGACCCCGGCAAGGAACGCCAGGCGGCCGAAACCCTGATCGCGCAGGGCGCGGACGTGATGTGTCAGAACACGGATTCGCCCGCCACGCTGCAGGTGGCGCAGGAAAAAGGCGTGTACGCCTGCGGCTGGGATTCGGACATGTCGCGCTTTGCGCCGGACGCGCAGATTTCCGCGGCGATCCTCAACTGGGGGCCGTTCTATATCGAAACCGCGCAATCCGTGATGGACGGCAGCTGGAAGCCCGCTGACATCAAGGGCGGCATCGCCAACGACATGATCCAGATGGCGCCCTTGCTGCCGGCGATCCCGGAGGATGGCGTGGCGGCGTTCGAGGCCAGGAAGGCGGCGTTGGCGGATGGATCGTTCGCGCCGTTCCAGGGGCCGCTGCTGGATCAGGGCGGCAAGCTCAAGGTGGCGGAAGACGATGCACTTTCAAGCGAAGCGCTGATGTCGATGAACTGGTATGTGGCCGGGGTCGAGGGGGCGATCCCCAAATAGCCTTAACGTGAATCACGCGCGCCGTGATGTGCCGACCGCCCCCGCCCGCTTGCGGGAGCGGTGGGTGGGGGGACGGCCATGCCGCAGGCAGATTCATTTCTGCGGGGTGTCGCTTGCGGCATGGCTGTCAGATCGCAGAACTCGCGGGCAGGCGTTGATCGGGCTGTCGCCCGACGCATCGCCGGACCCTCAAAAATTGAGTCACCGCGCGGCGCGTCATTCGCTGATTCGGTAGCCAGGTGTGACTTGGAGGCAGGTATTCGGTAAGCACTGACGCCCCGGAACGAGGTGTCAGCGGCGGTAAGGAGTGGGACCGATGCACGCAGGAGGCGTTGCCGTTGAGGCGCGCCAGTGCAGATGTCACGGAAATGAAGCTGACAAGTCTTTTCAACTATTTTGGGGACGGGAGTCACATGAAGCGTTCAAAGATGGCCTGGAACACACAGGCCCTGGCATTGATGATGTTGGGCGGCAGTCTGGCGGCTCCGGGCACCCTGCTGGCGCAAGACGCCGATGAAGAGGAAAGCTCGACCGAACTGGGTACCACGGTGGTCGAAGGCGAGGTCAACGACCAGCTTGAGATTCTGCCGACCGAGCCGAACGGTTCGGTGTTCGGTTTCAACAAGACGCTGCTCGAGACGCCGCGTTCGGTGACCTCGATCAGCAACGAAATGCTGAATCGTTTCAACCTGACCGAGCTGGATGATCTGGTGGCCCTGAGCCCGGGTTCGTTCACGCAGTCGTTCTTCGGCGTGGCCGGTTCGCTGGATGTGCGCGGTACGCCGGGCGAAGTCTATTTTCGTGGTGTTCGTCGCATCGACAACCCCGGCAACTATCCGACGCCGATCGGCGCCACCGACCGTATCGACATCGTGCGCGGTCCGGCTTCCCCGATCTACGGCCCGTCGAAGATCGGTGGCTACCTGAACTTTATCCCGAAGTCGGCGCGCGCCGACACCGGGCAGTACATGCCCAAGGCCATGGGTGAGCTCAACATCACGCGCGGCAGCTGGGACAAGGACATCCTCACCGCCGAAGTCGGCGGCCCCGGCAAGATCGGCGACAAGGCCTTCGGCTATTACGTCTACGCCGAGACCGAGGATTCCGGGTCCTACTACGAGAATTCCTCCACCGACCAGAGCATCTACCAGGCCTCGTTCAACATGGACCTGACGCCGAAGTCGCGCATCGAGTTCGGCGGCATGTATCAGGAATACGAAGGCAACCAGGTCGCGGGCTGGAACCGCCTGACGCAGGACCTGATCGACGACGGGACCTACATCACCGGCCTGCCGATGTCCCTGGACCTTGATGGTGATGGTCTGATGTCGGCGGCGGAATCCGTGTCGCAGCATCTGACGGTCTTCCTCTTCGAAAATGGCATCGGTACGACCTCGGCCGAAGACATCAATGCCCAGCTTGACGGCAACCCGTACATGGCGCTGCAGAATCCGGGCACGACCCACATCGATGGCAGCCAGGTTCTCGTGCAGGAAGACGATGAGCTGACCGATGACGTCATCACGTTGTACTTCGACTTCATTCACGATTTCGACAGCGGCCTGACGATGACCAACAAGTCGTTCTACGAATCGCTCAAGAACAACAACGAGAACCAGTACGGCTTCTCGCAGTTCGCGGACACCTGGGCCTTCGAAGATCAGTTGATCTTCGCCTACCAGACCATGCACGGTGACAAGGTGGAGGCGGCTTACCAGTTCAGCCCCTCGATCCGCTATCAGGACTTCGAACACGGCGACAACTTCGCCTTCGAGTATTTCGATCGCCGCGACATCACCCAGCCGGGTTCGCCGGTGGATCGGCGCTCACTGGCGACCCGTGATCCCGGGCTCGAACCCTATTCGTCGCATACCAAGGGCAACTTCACCGATCTCGCCGCGGCCGTGCTGGCCGACTACACGTTCTTCAGCGACATTCACCTGCTGGCCGGCGCGCGCTACGACCAGATCGACGTGGAGTCGACCTGTATCGAGGGTGCCGACTGTGCCGACATCGCCGGAACCCAGTTCGACTCCTCCGACGACGCCTTCTCCTGGTCCGGGAGTCTTTCGTACGACATTCCGAAGACCGGGATGACGCCGTACTTCACCAAGTCCAAGCAGACCACCTTGATCGTCGGCCAAGGTGGCCAGGTGCCGGCCAGTATCGTCATGGACGGTCATGCCGTAGCCGATTCGGAGCTCACCGAATATGGTGTCAAGGCCAGTCTGTGGGGTGGCCGCATCTACACCACTGTCGCGCATTTCAAGCAGGAGCGCGTCGACTACAACGCCCAGGACACGGTGACCAACAACACCACCGAAGCCAAGGGCTGGGAGTTCGAGTTCCGCGGCGTCATCAACGACAACTTTGCCGTAACCGGCGCCTGGACCAATCTTGAGGTTCACAACCTGACGGCAGCGCAGAACGGCAACCAGTTCTCGTTCGCCGGCGCCGAAGACCTGCCCGAGGGCGTTGATCCTTCGCGGATGTTCGGTGGTGTGGCCATCGGCAACGTCTACGATAATGAAAGCGCGCGCAAAGCCGGCGTTCCCGAGAACATCTACAGCGTCTACCTGATCTACACCGGCACCACGGGCTGGATGTCCGGTCTGACGGCGACCGTCGGCGCCACGCATGTGGACTCGGTCTATTCGGGCTTCTCGCAGTCCGTGAAGCTGCCGGAGTACACCCTGGTGAACGCGGGCATCAACTACGAAATGACGCATTGGACGGTCGGCCTGTCCGGCAAGAACCTGACGAACGAGGAGTACTACCGCTCCAACTTCCCGGATCTGTTCGGCTCCTCCGTGGTGCTGCCGGAAACCCCGCGCAACTGGCTGGTCACCCTGGGTTACAAGTTCTAGGGCTGCGCAGCGGGTGGTTTGGCAAGGGGCGCGGATGGGCGACTGTCCGCGCCTTTTTGGGGAGCCGGCAAGCATACGTCCGTCGTCATTCCGGACAAGCCGCAGGCTTGATCCGGAATGGTGGGCGGGAGCCCACGACGCGGACGCCGAAAAAGGCTGGGCGCCAAAGCATGAGCGAATCCCCGGGCGCATTGACGTCGGCTTGGGATACCATCCCGACCCAATTCGGGAAGCAGGCTGGCCACTCGATTCTGTGTTGGATGCGGCTCGCGCGCCGCGTCCCTTACGAATGCGATGGGTCGATAGAGCAAGGAGTAGGGGCAGGTGAACACGATCAATATCCACAGACTCTTGGGCTGGATATCCGGCTTCCTGTGCGTGGCTGCGGTCGCGCTGGCGCTCGCCGGATGCTCGCCGCAGTCGGCGGAGCCGGCCCAGGTCGATACGGCCGCAGGTGATGCCGCGGCCGAGGCGAGCCAAGCCGCCATCGAATCGCCGACGCAGGCCGAACCGCTGGAGGTCAAGGTGGTGGTGGTCACGATGTTCGAAATCGGCGAGGACACGGGCGATCAGGCCGCCGAATTCCAGCTCTGGTACGAGCGCCAGAAGCTGAGCCAGCGCTTCGCGTTTCCGCATCATCACGATCTGTTCTTCAATCCGGACACCGGCGTGCTCGGCATGGTCACCGGCATCGGCACCATGAATTCGTCGAGCGCGATCATGGCGCTGGGCCTGGACCCGCGTTTCGATCTGAGCAAGGCCTACTGGCTGGTCGCCGGGATTGCCGGTTTCGATCCCGAAGACGCTTCGATCGGCTCGGCCGCCTGGGCCGAGTACCTGGTCGACGGCGATCTCGCCCATGAAATCGATCCCCGCGAGATTCCCGAAGACTGGATCACCGGTTATTTCGCGCGCGGCACCAAGTCACCGTATGAGAAGCCGCGCCCGGAATCGTCCGGCGAAGTGTTTCACCTGGACCCGAAGATGACCGAATGGGCCTATCAGCTCACCAAGGACATCGAACTGCCCGACAGCGACGTGCTGCGCCGTCGGCGTGAGAACTACGCGGGCTTTCCCAACGGTCAGAAGCCGCCGTTCGTGCTCAAGGGGGACAACCTTGCTGGCATGACCTATTGGCACGGCAAGCTGCTCAATGACTGGGCCAACCGTTGGGTCAAGTACTGGAGCGACGGCAAGGGCAATTTCGTGTCGTCCGCGATGGAAGACACCGGCACGTACCAGTCGCTGGTGTATCTCGACAAGGCCGGCAAGGTCGACAAGCAGCGCACCATGGTGCTGCGCACCGCCAGCAATTATGCGATGCAGCCGCCGGGCGTCAGTGCCGTGGACAACCTGCTGATGGACCATGACGGCTACGCCGGACTGGATGCGTCGGTCGAAGCAGCCTACGTGGTCGGCAGCACGGTGGTGGACGACATCGTCGCCCACTGGGACCGATACAAGGATCAGTTGCCGTACGAAGCGCAGTAGCCGTCGGCCCTCGGAACATGCCGGACGCAGCAGGCCGCAAACCATTTGATGCTTGAACTGTTCTCGCAGACCCTGGCGGTCACCGTGCCGGTGTTCGCGATGGTGCTGCTGGGCATCGTGCTCAAGCGCATCGGCTGGATCGATTCGGCTTTCATCGGCACCGCTTCGCTGCTGGTGTTCAAGGGCTGCATGCCAACGCTGATCTTCATCAGCCTGCTCAAGGCCGACACGCATGCGGCCATCGGCTTCGGCCTCCTGAGCTATTTCACGCTGGCAATGCTGGCCAGCGTCGGTCTGGCGCTGGCCTGGGGCATCTGGCGGATTCCACGGGAAGATCGTGGCGTCTATGTTCAGGGCGCTTTTCGCGGCAATTGCGGCATCGTCGGCCTGGCTCTGGCGGTCAGTTCCTACGGAGACTTCGGGCTGGCGCTCGGCGGTATCTTCGCCGCGATCGTGATCGTGATCTACAACGTGACGTCAACCGTGATTCTGGCCCACTACAGTGCCGATATCCGTTCGAGCTGGCGCGACAACGCACGTGGTATCGCCACCAATCCGCTGATACTCGGCGTGGTGCTGGCCTTGCCGTTCGCGTTCTTCGACATCGGTCTGCCCGATTGGCTGATGCGCTCGGCGCAGCTGTTCGCCGACCTCACCCTGCCGTTGGCGCTGATCTGCATCGGCGGCACGCTGTCGCTCGCGGCGATCGCCCAGGCCAGCCGGATCGCGGTCAGCGCCAGCACGATGAAGCTGCTCGGTCTGCCGCTGGTGTTCACCGCGCTGGCCTATGCGCTGGGCTTCCGTGGTTCGGAACTCGGCGTGATGTTCCTGTATTTCGGCAGTCCCACGGCAGCGGCCAGCTTCGTCATGGCGCGCGCCTACGGCGCCAACGACAAGCTGGCGGCGGCGATCATCGTGCTCACCACCATCGCCGCCGCGGTGACGATCAATCTCGGCATGTTCGTGCTCGGTTCTATTGGCGCGATATAGGGCTGGGTTTTGTCTCGCGCGGAGACGCAAAGGCGCACAGAAAGAAAGACCCTGAGTCAAAAAGGCGGTTCTTTGCGCCTCCGCGTCTTTGCGAGAATCCCGCTTTTTCGGGCGTCCGGACCTGCTCGGTTCGGGCAATCGATCTACGGCTTGTCGCCTTCGAACGGACTCTGCCGGTACCGCTCCCAGTGTTCGCTGAGTTCGCGTACCACCGGGCTGCCGACCCGCCAGTGAGCTTCAACGGCGGGGCCCATCGCGCCGAAACCATCGATTTCGCGTGCCAGGCTGTCTGCGGCGGACAGGCCGGTGGGCTGCATGCTGAAGTTGCTGCCCGTGCGCAGCAGCATCACCCGCTGGAAATCGGCTTTGCCGCCAGCCTCGAGGAAACGGATCGCCTCGAGTATGCCGCTGTCTTCCACTGCGGTGGTGACGAATTCGCCCTGGCCGTGCGTCCAATAGTGGACCCAGTCGTTGGCCCATTGGTTGAGCAGCTTGCCGTGCCAGAAAGTGCTGGCGGAGATATTGTCGCCCTGCATCACCCGTGGCGGCTTTTGCGCGGCGGGAAACGTGGTGTAGCCCGCGCGGATCGTCGCAAGGGTCTTGTTGTCGTCCAGCTTGATGTCGCGGGTCAGCTCATAGGCCCAGTCGCCGAGCCTGGGGTTGAGCTTGAAGACCTTGCCCTGGCTGGTGTCTACCGGTTCGGAATATGGCGTCTTGTGGTGCAACGGGATATAGCCGGTGGTCCAGCCCTCCGGAATTTCGCGCGCGTCAATTTCGTAACCCCAGTCGCCGTTGACGACCCACTTCCCCCAGACCGCCGAACCGACGGTGGCGTCGTTGGGGTCGATGCCGGCAATGCCGCCGATCAGCCAGTACGCCTGGCTGAAATCGAAGCGTGGGTCCATGCCCATTGCCATGACGCTGGCCGCCGCACGGTCTGCCGTGAGGCCGGTGTAGGTGACCAGCACGCCGCGCTTGCGATCCAGGCAGGCAGCATGGGTGCTTTGCGGCAGTGGCATGCAATCCAGAGGTGAGTGGCCATCGATGCCGCGTTCGTACCAATGCTGGAATTCGCCGGCATCGTCGCCGCTGTCCGCGCCCAGTTCATAGTTGACCAGTACCACCACGCGGATCGGGAGCGGTGCCGTGGTATCGGTGGCCGTTGCCGTCGGCGGATTCAGGCTGGTGCCGAGCAGGCCCAGTGACACGACGGTTTGGCGGAAAAGAGTTCGTAACCGCATTTTGGATTTTCCTCGGTTTCGATGGTTTGTTTTGCGCAAAGACGCCAAGAACAGCTTTTATTCAAGCCGTTTCTTCCTTTGCGCCGTTCACGTCTTTGCGGGAACGCTGCTTTTCTGGGGGTGCCACTTCTTCACGCTTGCCGCTATGTGGTGACGATCAATCTCGGCATGTTTGTGCTCGGTGTGGCCGGAGCAATCTAAGCGCCCTGAGCGAGGCCCCACACTCGGCCGGGCTGGTGTACCGGACCGGGTGCGAGCCGGCGTGGCGCTGCTATCGGCTTTCGGTCATCGCGTAGTCGGTGCGCTGGCGAGCGAGGATGTGTTCGGCGGCGCTGATGCCGGACTGCGCCGCGCCGTCGGTCGGTGCGACCCAGGTCTCAGGGTTCGGGTGGTGGAAGAACACCAGTGAACGGCGCGCCTGCGGGGTCGCCTGCGGCGGAGGGTTGACTACTCGGTGCAGGTTGGCCGGAATGCGTCCTCCGGACCACAGGTGCACCAGGTCACCGGCCTGCAGGAGGTAGGCGTCATCTCGTAGGCGTACCGGTACCCAGGCCTGTTCGGGACCGATTGCGGCTTCGAGCCCGCCGGGGGCGTCATCGGCCCACAGCAGGGTGATGCCGCCGATATCGGTGTGCGCGTGGGCACGCAGGCGACCGCTCGGTGGGGCGCCGGTCTGCGCGTGGAAATGATTGAGCACCAGGTTCGAATGTTGTCGCAGCGTCCACGCCGGCAGGTCGGACTCGGGAAGCTTTAGCCCCTGCGCGATCATCCGGGTGAGCCGGCTCGACAGGCTATGCATGGAGGCGTAAAGCCGGGTCCAGGCTTGGCTGAAGCCAGGCGGGTGCTGTGGCCAAAGCGGGAAGCTGGTGGCCCAAGCCGCATCATCGAGCTGCGATTGGCCAGCCGCCAGCCGGACCTCGAAGCGTTCGTGCAGATCGGCTTTCGGTCCGGATTCGTTCACCGGTTGCCAGCCATACCAGGGGCCGTCACCGGGCCAGATGACTTTCTGCTTCTCGTCGCGTGGCAGGGCGAAGAACTGATCACCGGTGCGGACCACGGCTTCACGTTCTGCGGTGGGGATACCGTGCCCGACCACGAAGACGCAGGAAGCTGCAATCAATGCGTTGACGAGGTCCTCGGCGCTGGCGGTCTGGAGATCGATGACGGGAACGGTGGCGGTCATGGCTGGGCTCCTGGAGTGTCAAATTGGGGCGCCGCCTCGTTCGGCGCTTCACGGTTGCGCTTCTGCGGTACCGCCAGGCAGATGCAGGTGGCCATTGCCAGATAGCAGAACGTGACGAATCGCAGGCAGAAATAGGTGTCGAAACGTTGCACCAGTTGGGCGCTCAAATACGGACTGATGGCCTGGCCGGCCGCGCCGCAGAACAGCAGGAAGGTCACGACACGCTGTGGGTGGCGGACCAGGGTGGCCGCAAAGCTCAGGCTCAGTTTCAACATGCCGGCGTTGGCGATGCCGAGCAGCAGGGTCACGGTCAGCACGCTTGCGGCGGTGCTTGAGGTCCACACCAGGCATGAACCGAACACCGAACTGATCGCGATCAGCGGCAGCAGAGTCTTGAGCTTGAAACCTTGCAGCAAAGCCACCAGTGTCAGCTGTCCGATGACCATGCCGGTCCAGTAGCGGCTGATACCGCCAGTGCTTTGCGCATAAGCGAATTGCAGATGTTGTTCCAGGTGCTGGGGTAGCCAGATCAGCATCGACACTTGGCCCAGCATGTAGAAAAACAGCGCGGCGGCGCAGAGCCAGACGGCAGCCGGCCAGCGTTCGCGCCGACTGGGTTCATTGATTTCGCGAACCGACGGCGGGTAGCGGCTGCTCCAGGCCAACAGCACGATCAGTGCGCAGATGACGGCCAGGACGATGTAACTGGTATTCCAAGGCAGGCCGTGAGCGATGAATGCGGCCGCTGTCGGCGCGCTGACGATGCCGGCGAGAGCGAAGCAGAGATCGGTGCACAGCATCGCCACGGCCTGACTGCGCCCCGTATAGCTCAGCGCCAGCGTGACCGCGCCACCGCTGAGGCCGAGCCCGCCGACAGTCCCTACAATGAACAACAGCGCCGCCAGCAGCAGCCAGCTGCTGCTGAGCACTATCGCCAGCAACGCGGCAGCGGCGATGCAGTAACAGCTGATGAAGGCCTTGCGCAGCCCGCTCCATTCGAAATAGATCAGGCTCAACAGGGTGCCGAACATCACTCCACTGCTGAGGTAGGAAAAGTGCGCCGCGACTTCGGTGAGCGGTCTGCTGAAGTGTTGCGCCATTGGGCCACTGATCGCGCCGATCTGAGAAATCAGGCCGGACAGGACGAAGTAGCAGAGGAAGCTGCCGAGCGTCAGCCGGACGAGATTGGCGTCCGGCCAGCGCATACGCGTCGGTCGGATGCGCATCTCAGTGCTGCTCGCCGTCGGAAAGCGCCACCGTCGAGACCCCATCTTCGCATTGAACCGCGGTGGCAAAGCGCTGACGGTTGCCGGTCCGCGATCGGTCTCGGGTACCACGAACCGGTTGATGCCGTGGTCGATGCGTCATGAGACTCACTGATTGAGCAGCGAAACGAATACCGGTGGGCCCCGTCGGGGGGCGTGTGGCTGTCGCCGGTCTACGGTATTGCAGCTCCCGCGCCGCCGAGATGACCATGATCAAGGTCGTGATCGCGGTGGGCAGCGGCAGAGTCGGGTGGCGAATCACCTCAGCGTCTCGGTATGAATTAATGGTGGCGTGGAAGGCACAGCTTGTAGCGCTTGCACAGAAACGAGTAGCTGACCGGCTCGACATCGTTCAGCGAGTCCCAGCCACGGCGTTTGAATGCGGCGGCGAAGCTCTCAACGCGCTTGTCATAGTCCTTGAGCAGTTTCTGCTTGACGGGCTCCTCGACGAAGGCGAACTGCAGAGAGTTGCGGCCCATCTGCACGATCTCCTCCCAGGACAGGTTGAATTCCTTCACGGCCACGTAGTACTCGTCGCTCATGTTCGAATCCCACATGCCGCGATCATCGGTGGACAGCGCCACCGGAATGCCGATGCGCAGGTATTCCGGGAACGGATGCTGGGAATAATCGCTGACGTATTCGAGCAACAGGTTGCTGATCAGGTTGATCTCGACCAGATAGGGACCGTGGCGCATCAGCAGCATCGTGTCCGGATCGCTGATCAGGTTGACGCCGTGGCCGATGCGCTCGGCGCCCAGCAGCAGCGTGTCGCGGACGTGCTCGTTGGGTTCGTCCACCTCGCCGCCATGAATCGACAGCTTGATGTCCGGGTAGTGGCGGCGCAGTTCGCGCAAGGTCGGCAGGAAGCGCAGCGGATAGCCCTTGTCATTGTCCTCGCGTCCGACCATGTTGATGCCCACGAACAGATCGCGGTTGCGGTCGACGAAGGCGTACAGGGTCTTGAGAATCTCCTCGGCGTTCGGCAGGAAACGCAGTAGCGTGATCTGCAGACGCAGGGTTACGCCGGTGGCCTTGGCATCCTTCCGTGCCAGCCGCTCGCGGTAGATGTCCACGACCTCATCGGGCGGGAACACGCTGCCGTCCGGTTTGAGCGCGCCGAAAGCGCCATGCTGCAATTCGAGATAGCTCAGGCCTTCGGCGCCGAAGGCCTGCATGTCACGCACCATCATGTCGGCCCAGATGTACGGGTTGTTGGATACGTCGTTGAGGCGCTGCCAGTGCGCGCCGAAGAATTCGTTGCGGCCCTCGTAGGGCTGGTCCAGGCGGATGCTGTCAAGCCAGCCAGCCTTCTCGCGCGGGCTGAGATCCTGCAGGCGCTTGTACTCGCGCTTCTCGCAGGCATCGAGCTTGTCGTAGTTGGAGGCCTGCAGATTGCGGAACAGCAGCAGGTAGGGCGCCATGCCGAACTCGTTGGTGCCGTAGTTCTCGCAGTTCTCTATACGCACCTTGGTGTAGTAGGTGTAGCCCTTGTCGGCCTGTGCCAGAGTGGCGTCCCATAGCCATTCCGACAGCACTCCGCCGGAGAGATGGTTGTGCAGATCGCCGCCCTTGGGCAGTGCATACAGGAAGGTGTACAGCTGTTCCGGCGTGGCTTCGGCCTTGAGCTTTTCGAACCAGGCTTGCGCCGCTTGCGCCGGTGCGCCCAGCGCAGTGATTGCCAACACCATCGCGTTCGCAAGCAGGACCAATCTACGCATCGACATCCCCGAATTTTCGTCTGTTGAGTTACAGCGAGTTGAGCAGGTGCAAGGAGAACAGGGCCGCCTGCTTCGCGGCGATCGGCCCCAGGCGCAGATAGTCGTCGTTCGGCGCTTCCTGTGCCACATTGCTGCCGCCGCGCACCACCAGGAACGGCACGCCCAGATACGCGCAAACGTGCCCGAGCGGTGCGGATTCCATCTCCATGATGTCCACCTTGAACTGTTCGCGCAGCGTGTCGATGCGCTGTTGCGTCACGCCGAACAGATCGGATGAAGCGACCACGCCACGCCGCGCCTTGACCGTATAGGTCGAGCCATTCGCCGTGACCTCCGGGCCTTCATAGCTGGCGATGGCCTGGTCGGCGATCTTCAGCAGCGCATCGGGTGGCGAGAATGCGTTCTCCATCTCGGCACCGTCGTCGGGGCCGTTCATCGGGCGGTACACCATGTCCTTGCGCGTCAGCGAGCCATAGTCATGTTCGTAGAGCGCGGTGGCCACGATCACGTCACCGGTGCGCAACTGCTGGTTGATGCGTGCGCCGGTGCCACTCATCAGTACCAGCCGAGGCTTGAACTCGCTGATGAACAGGGTGCTGGTCATGCCGGTAAAGGTCTTGCCGATGCCGGTGATCGCCACGATCACCGGCTTGCCGTCGATATGGCCCTGCCAGTAGGGAATGCCCCACAAGGATTTCTTCTCGGCATCCTTCATCGCCTCGATGAACGGCGGAATCTCCTGCGGCACGGCGCCGAGGATCAGAATAGTGTCGCTGGGCTTGTAGTGCGTCGGCGTGGCCGGCGCCTCGGCGGCCTGGGCCAGTCCGGTGACGAGCAGCAGCCCGCCGAGCAGTGTCCTGATGATGGCTTTCATGCCTGGGTCTTCCGTTCAGTTCGAGGAGGGTGTGGCATCGCGGTATCGCGGCCAGTCGGAGAGCAGTTCGTCGACGACCACGCCGCCGACCTGATAGGCCGCTTCCAGCGCCGGGCGTCCGTTCTCCGGGTAGGGCGCCGTCGTGCTCCAGGCGGCGGTCTTGCCCTTGGGCGGCATCGAGTAGTTGCTGGCCGTGCGCAGCACCATCACACGGTCCAGATCGACCCGCTGCGTGCGCGACAGGCGGCGCAGCGCGGTCAGGGTGCCGCTGTCCTCCATCTCGCCCATCATGAAATTGCGGTCCGCGCCGGCCTGCAGGCGCACCCAGTCGTTGGCCCATTGGTTGAGCTTCTCGCCATGCCAGTAGGTGCTGGCCGATAGACTCTCGCCCATGGTCACGAACGGTGGTTTGACCGCGTTCGGGTAGCCCTTGAACTGCTTGCGGAATTCGGCGATGCCGCGGCTGTCCGCCACCGGATGATCCTTGCTCAGCGCGTAGGCCCATTCGGCGAGTTCGACATTGAGCGGGAAGTGGATCGTGTCCACGGTCCAGCCGTCGGCCTTGTCGTTGGGTTTCTTGGCACCGAGCGGCAGCAGGCCGTAGGGCCAGTCCTCGGGAATTTCGCGTCCGTCGATTTCGTAGAGCAGATCGCCGTCGACCACGGCGCGTGCCCAGGCGGCCGTGCCCAGCGAGACGTCCTCGGGGTCGCCGCCGGCGATGCCGGCGACCAGCCAGTACGCGCGGCTCAGATCGAAGCGCGGGTCCAGGCCCAGCGCCATGATCGAGGCCGTGGCATTGGTGATGCCGCCGCCGGTGCAGATCGCCAGCAGGCCGTCGTCATTCATGCGCAGCGCGTATTCGCCGAGCGGAAACGGGAATTCACGATCGAGCTTGCGCCGCTCCACCCAGAGCTGGAACTCGCCGGGATCGTCGCCGGTGGGTTCGCCGTTTTCGAACATCGAGACGACCACCACCTTGACCGGTATGGGTTCGGCGACGGCAGCACAAGCCAGCACCAGTGCGCCGGCGGCGAGCGCCGCATTCAGGAGCTTGAATCGGGACATCGGGTTTCCTGTAGTCGGGGTCGCTGTCTGTCCGAAGCGGATCTCAGGCAGCGGCAAGCTGGTGGTCGAGCATTGCCAGATAGCGCGCGCGTTGCGCATCGTCGATCCAGGCCACGACGAAGGCATTGCGTACCAGCTGTGTGATCTCGTCCAGGCTCAGGCCGCCCTCCTCGTGCAATGCCAGCAGGTTTTCGTTGACGTAGGCGCGAAAGTACGCAGGGTCGTCGGAGTTGATCGTGGCGCGCATGCCCAGTTCCAGCATGCGACGGATGTGCGTGGCCGTGAGGTCCTGAACCACGAAGCGGTTGGACACAGGACACACCGTCAGGCCCAAGCCGCGTTGCACGATGTCCGCGCAGATCGCGGGGTCTTCGAGCGAGTTGATGCCGTGGTCGATGCGGTCCACGCCAATCTCGTCCAGACATTGGCGGATGTGGCCCAGCGTGTTCTCCTGGTTCACGTCGCAATGCATCGTCAGGCGGTAGCCCTCGGCGCGGGCGCGTTTGAACACCTCGGCGAACTTGCTGGGCGGGTTGCCCTTTTCGTCCGAATCCAGACCCACGCCGACGATCCAGTCCTTGTAGGGCAAGGATTGTTCCAGCGCTTCCATCGCCGATTCGGCGCTCATGTCGCGCAGAAAACACAGGATCAGCTGGGACTCGATACCGAGTTCGGCGGCCGCCTGCTTCTGGGCCAGACGAATGCCGGTGATCACGGTTTCGAAACTCACGCCGCGACTGGTATGCGCCTGCGGGTCGAAGAACGGTTCGCAGTAGAGCACGTTCTGCTCGCGCGCCTTCTTCAGGTAGGCGTAGCTCAGCTCGTAGAAGTCCTGCTCCGTGAGCAGCACGCGCATCGCGCTGTAGTAGATCGCCAGAAACGACGGCAGGTCATGGAAGTCGTAGGCCGCGACCAGCGCCTCGGGCGTGTCGTAATCCAGTGCCACGCCGTTGCGCTGCGCCAGCGCGAAGCTCAGCTCCGGTTCCAGCGTGCCTTCGAGGTGGACGTGCAACTCGGCTTTCGGCAGTTTCGCGATCAGTTCTTGTGCGGGTGTCGGCATGGTTGGCGGTCGGCGGTGGCGGCAGGCTTTCGAAAAGGCCGGCGCGGCTGGCTGGAAAAGTGCATGCAACCGTATGCAACGATTGTGCACAATCGAGTTCTTCAGCCATGAAATTTCATGTTCCCCTTATCGATATCGCTCCCTACGCCAATGACGGCGAGGATTCCCTGGCACGTGCCGACACCGCCGAGGCGCTCGCTCAGGCTTGTCGCGAGGTCGGTTTCGTGCAGATTCTGGGGCACGGCGTGCCCGATTCGGTGCTCGCAGCGCTGGCCTCGGCGATGGACGGTTTCTTCTCTCAGCCATCCGAGTACAAGCGGTGTTACCGCGCCGCTCCCGAAATCAACCGGGGTTACGCGCCGCCGCACAGCGAGTCGCTGTCCTTGTCGCTGGGTATCGGGACGCCAGCGGCGGCGGATTATTTCGAGGCCTTCAATGTCGGCACGGCAGCTTCGGATTTTCCGGGGCTGGAACTGCCGGCGCAGGTGTATGCTGAAAATCTGTGGCCGCAGCCCGTAGCGGGTTTCGACGACCGGCAGTTCCGCGGCGCGGTCGAAACCTATTTCGCCGAGGCCGGCCGCGTCGCCCGCATCTTGACGCGAATCTTCGCCGATGCGCTGGGCGTGGATGCCGGGGTGTTCGAGCGGGTCAGCGACCATTCGGTGGACGTACTGCGCATGAATCACTACGCACTGCCGCCCGGCACCGCGGCCGACGGACCGGACCCGGTAGGCATGGGGGCGCACACCGACTACGGCATCGTCACCGTGCTGTGGGCCGACCCCGTGCCGGGCCTGCAGGTATTGGGCGGAGACTCGGTCTGGCATGACGTACAGCCGGCACCAGGCGCTCTGCTGGTCAACCTGGGTGATCTCACCGCCCGCTGGACGCACGACCGCTGGCGCTCCACCCTGCATCGCGTGATCCCGCCGGTCGTCGATGGGCGTATCGTTCGGCGCCGTTCGGCGGCCTATTTTCACGATGGCAATATCGATGCTCGGATCGAGACGATCCCGAGCTGTCTGGCCGCAGGCGAAGCCGCTTATCCGCCGATCACCGTGGGCGAGCACTTGGCGGCGAAGCTCGCCGGATCGCGCGCCGGTCAGCCGAACCGCGAGGCGGGCAGCGAAGCCGAGCGTTTGCGCGCCGCCCGCGACGACTGAACCGACCTGCAGGAGCCTCAGGCCATGAAGCAGTTATTGACAGGCGCCGACGTGATCGCGACCCAGGACGACACCCGCCGCGAGATCGCCGATGGCGCGGTGTTCGTCGATGGCGGCTGGATCGCCGCAATCGGCAGCTGCGCCGAGGTCGAGGCCTGGATGGCGCAGGACCCTGCTGCGCGCATGCCGGATCGCCGCCACGATCTGCGTGGCTGCGTGCTCACGCCGGGATTGGTCAATGGCCATCATCACCTCTACCAGACCTTGACGCGCACCATCGGCACCGGCGGCGGTCTGGCCTTGTTCGACTGGCTCAAGACGCTCTACCCGATCTGGGGGCGCATGGACCCGGATGCGGTCTACCTCAGCGCCAAGCTCGGGCTCGCCGAGCTGCTGCTGTCCGGTGCCACTACCGTGGCCGACCATCTCTACATGTTCCAAAATGGTGCACGGCTCGACGACGAAATCGTGGCTGCGCGTGAACTCGGCGTGCGCTTCCATCCCACACGCGGCTCGATGAGCGTCGGCGAAAGCCAGGGCGGTCTGCCACCGGACGCACTGGTGGAAGCCGAGGATCACATCCTGGCCGACAGCCTGCGCGTGATCGAACAGTTTCACGATCCGGCGCCGGGTTCGATGCTGCGCATCGGTCTGGCGCCATGTTCTCCGTTCTCGGTCAGCGCCGCGCTGATGCGCGAGTCCGCCGCGATGGCCCGCAGCCATGCGCAGGTGCGCCTGCATACCCATCTGGCCGAAACCGCCGACGAAACCCGCTACTGCCTCGACCGCTTCGGCCTGCGCCCGATCGACTACGCCGAATCCCTGGGCTGGCTCGGCGACGATGTCTGGTTCGCGCATGTGGTGCATCCCGACAGCACCGGGATCGACAAGCTCGCACACAGTTGCAGCGGCGTCTGCCACTGTCCCAGCAGCAACATGATCCTCGCCTCCGGCATCGCGCCGGTGCGCGAGATGATCGAGCGCGGCGTGCGTGTCGGCCTGGGCGTGGACGGCTCCGCCAGCAACGACGGCAATCACATGCTCGGCGAGGCGCGTCAGGCGATGTTGCTGCAACGCGTCGGCTGGCCCGGATTCGAGTCACGCGCCGATCGCATGTCGGCGCGCGAGGCGCTAAAGCTGGCGACGCGCGGCGGCGCCTCGATACTGGGGCGTGACGACATCGGCAGCCTGGAGGTCGGCAAGGCCGCAGATATGGTGGCGTTTCGTGTGGACGGCATCCAGCATGCCGGTGCGCAGTCCGATCCCGTCGCGGCCCTGATGACCTGTTCGCCGGCAGCGGCGTGGTTGTCGATCATCAACGGGCGCGTGGTGGTCGAGAACGGCGAGATTCCTGGTTTGGACCTGCGCAATCTGGTGCGCCGTCACAATCAGTCGAGTCGGCGACTGTTGGCTGCACACTGAGGCCTAGAAGGCGTGCGCGAAAAACTGGCGGCGTTACCATACTTTGGTACACTTCCATCCAGAGATGGCACACATGCGAGGCAAATCATGGGACGCAACACCAGTATTTCCCTAGGCAGCCACTTCACCGATTTCGTAGATGAACGTGTCAAGGCCGGTCGGTTTGCCTCGGCAAGTGAGGCGGTGCGAGCAGGCATGCGCCTTCTAGAACAGGAAGAAGCTAAGCTTGATCTCCTGCGAAAGACTCTGGCAGCCGGAGAATCTGAACTTGATCAGGGCCAAGGGTTAGACGGCGAAAGTGTGATGGCTCGACTGATCGGTTAATGGCCAAGTACCTTCTCTCACCTCAAGCAGAAAAAAGTCTGATTCAAATCAGCGACTACACGCTCAAGAAGTTCGGAGAACGGCAAAGAAGGAAATACCTGGGCATGCTTCGAAAAGAAATGCGCGCCGCAGCAGCCAATCCCGAGAGAGGACGAGAACGCAACGAAATCAAGCCAGGCTACTACAGCGTGCCAGCCGAAAAGCACCACATTTACTACCGTATAGGTGATGCACACATCGAAATCATCGACGTGTTGCATCAGTCGATGGAGCCTAGCCTCCATTTGTAGCTGCCTCGGCGGCAGCAAGCGCCATTGGAGAGGCTTTGATGCCCTCCAAACCTATCTTTTGGGGCCGACGTTACCCCGCGTTGAGTAGCGTTTTGATGGGTCCATGACGTTTCAGGTGGAACAATCGTGCCCTCATCGCGTGCAGTTACCGTTGATGTGCTGGACACCCTTCTCAGTGTGTTGCGTCGATCATGGTGAGGACGAATGCTCCGTGGTCAAGGCTTGTCGGCCTAACTGCTTGCCCGGCAAGCCTTTTCCGAGCATTTCACGCTGCCGCCGAGCGTCAAGGCCAAGCCCTTCGGGCGGCCTGCGGCCGACCTTGACGCTCAACAGCAGCTCGAGAAACTGGGCCTTGTCTTCCACCCGAAACGACATAGAGCCCGATGTTGCTGCAACGCGTCGGCTGGCCCGGATTCGAGTCACGCGCCGATCGCATGTCGGCGCGCGAGGCGCTAAAGCTGGCGACGCGCGGCGGCGCCTCGATACTGGGGCGTGACGACATCGGCAGCCTGGAGGTCGGCAAGGCCGCAGATATGGTGGCGTTTCGTGTGGACGGCATCCAGCATGCCGGTGCGCAGTCCGATCCCGTCGCGGCCCTGATGACCTGTTCGCCGGCAGCGGCGTGGTTGTCGATCATCAACGGGCGCGTGGTGGTCGAGAACGGTGAGATTCCTGGTTTGGACCTGCGCAATCTGGTGCGCCGTCACAATCAGTCGAGTCGGCGACTGTTGGCTGCACACTGAACCTTGCAGAAGCAGGGTCGCCGGTGGCGACGAACCCGCTCAGGCCTGACTGATCAGCGTCCGCAGTTCGGGGATGCACGATCCGCAGTTGGTGCCGCATTTGAGCTTGGCGCCGAGGGCTTCCGGTGTCTTCAGCCCGTCCTTGCCGATGGCGCCGAGGATGGTGTTGCGGCCGACGTTGTAGCAGGCGCAGACGGTCGGCCCGTGGTCGATCTGCGGGCCCGGCGCACGTCCGGCCAGCAATGACAGGCGCTGCGAGAACTGCAGCTGACCCTGGCCGAACAGGCTGCTCAGCCATTCCCGCGATGGCAGCGTGTCGTGCTGCCGCGTGGCGAACACGCAGGCGGCGAGGCTGTCTTCCTCAATCCACGCGCCTCGATACAGTCCGCGTGCCGGGTCGCTGGCTTCGATCCAGTCGGCTTGTGGCGTCAGCGCGAACAGGCTTTGCGCCCAGCTTGTCCAGTCGTCCGGATCGGCGTTGCCTGCAAGTTCAAAGCGGACGAAATCGGTTCCTTGAATGCGGGTCCACCACAGCGCCTCGGCGTTGAAGCGGTCACGCAACGAATCCGCAGCCGCAGCGGCACGGATCAGCAGGAAGGCATGCCAGCGCGTCGGTCGCGCTTCGATGCGCGCCGGAGTGTGCTTGAACTCGGGCTCGCCCGACAGCGGATCGACCACGGGATTGACCACGGCGCCGACGCGCGCCTCGGCGGCGGTCTGGCCGTTCCAGTGGATCGGAATGAACAGCTGTTGTGGCGGGATCGAATCGGTGACGCGGGTGCGCGCGGTACAGCGGCCCCAGCGTGTGGAGACGCGTGCCAGCTCGCCCTCATGCAGACCGTGTGATATGGCGTCATCCGGATGGATTTCGACGTAGGGTTCCTGCATGTGCGTTGCCAGACGCGGCGCTTTGCCGGTGCGTGACATGGTGTGCCATTGATCGCGGACTCGCCCGGTATTGAGCACGAACGGATATTCGCTGTCGGTGCGATGCTGCGGCAGCCTCGGCACCAGCGGGATCAGGTGTGCGCGGCCGTCGGAGGTGTCATAGCGATGATCTTCGAACAGCCGTTGCGTGCCCTGCGTCTGGCCCGCGCGCAACGGCCATTGCACGGGTTCGAGTCGGTCGTAGCTGACGGCGTCGAGTTCGGCCAGGCCGGACAGATCGAACATCCGCGGCGCGCGATCCTGCGCCCAGCCGCTCAGGCGGGCATGTTCGACGAAGACTTCGTGGGCCGAGACATAGCTGAAGGACTCGGCATGGCCCATGGATTTGGCGACCTCACTGATCGCCCACCAGTCGGGCCGTGCTTCCCCGGGCATCGGCAGGAAGGCGCGTTGACGCGAGACGCGACGTTCGGAGTTGGTGACGGTACCGTCCTTCTCGCCCCAGGCCGCAGCCGGCAACAGGACATCGGCGAGGTCGCTGGTGTCGGTATCGCGATTGACCTCGGAGACCACCACGAACTCGCAACGCTTCAGCGCCGCGCGGACCCGGTCGGCGTCCGGCAGGCTGACCACCGGATTGGTGGCGATGATCCACACGGCCTTGACGCGACCGTCGTAAATCGCTTCGAACAGGTCGACCGCCTTGTGGCCGGGTTTGTCGGCGATTTCGGGACTGCCCCAGAAACCACGCACCAGATCGCGATGATCCGGGTCTTCGAGTTCGAGGTGCGCGGCGAGCTGGTTGGAGAGGCCGCCGACCTCGCGGCCACCCATGGCATTGGGCTGGCCGGTAATCGAGAACGGGCCGGCGCCGGGCATGCCGATACGACCGGCGGCGAGGTGGCAATTGATGATCGCATTGGCCTTGTCGACGCCGGCCGAAGACTGGTTGACGCCCTGCGAGAAGGCCGTGACCACGCGTTCGTGATCGGCCCACAGCCGATAGAAGTCGCGCAGGGCCTGCGGGTCCAGTCCGCACACGCGCGCCACTTCGTCGAGATTGCCGGCACTGCGTTCGGCCGCGTCCACGGTTTCGATTTCACCATGGGTGTGGTCGCGCAGGAAACCGAAATTGAAGCGTCCCTCGCGGCGCAGATAGGCGAGCAGGCCGTTGAACAGCCAGACATCGGTGCCCGGTGCGATCGGCAGGTGCAGGTCGGCTTGTTCGCAGGTGGCGGTGCGGCGCGGGTCGATCACCACCAGCTTCATCGACGGACGTGCCGCACGCGCCGCCGCGATGCGTTGGTAGATCACCGGGTGGCACCAGGCGGTATTCGAGCCCACCAGCACGATTAGGTCCGCCTGTTCCAGATCCTCGTAGCACACCGGCACCAGGTCGGCGCCGAAGGCGCGTTTGTGCGCAGCCACGGCCGAGGACATGCACAGCCGCGAATTGGTGTCGATGTTGCCGCTGCCGAGATAGCCCTTCACGAACTTGTTGGCGACGTAGTAGTCCTCGGTCAGCAACTGTCCCGAGACGTACAGGGCCACGGCCTCGCGGCCGTGTTCGGCGATGATCTGCGAGAAGCGGCCGGCGATGCGCGATGCGGCCTCATCCCAGCCGATGCGCTGCAGCGCTGCGGAGTCGCGCGTGGGGCGCAGCGCCGGATGCAGCAGGCGGCCGTGCAGGTCCATGGTCTCGCCGAGCGCTGCGCCCTTGACGCAGAGCCGGCCGAAGTTGGCGGGATGCGCGGGATCGCCGCTCACCTCGGTGCTGCCGTTCCTGTTGACGCTGGCGAGCACGCCGCAGCCGACTCCGCAGTACGGACAGGTCGTGCGTACGGCGGTGGACGGATTCATGCAGGGGATCGCAGGGTGGCGGATGGGGCGGGAGTCGCGCGCACGGGTCACGGCGGAATCAGGCGGCTTCGGCCAGTTCGCGTCCGAACACCAGGTGTTCGCGCAGCGCGCCCAGGGGGGCGCTTTGCTGGATCAGGTCGAGGTACCACGCCGAATCCGCGGTGTTGCCGTACAGAACGCCGCCGACCAGACGACCGTTCTCCACCACCAGCCGGCGATAGATTCCGTGGCGCGTGTCGCGATAGATGATGTCCTCGCAGAGCTCGCCGCCGTCATGCCGCCCGGCCGAGAATACGTCGATGCCAGTGACCTTGAGCTTGGTGGCAAGCAGTGAGCCGTCATAGCGCACACCGAGGTCCGTACCGAGCAGTTGCTGCGCCAAGACCACGGCCTGTTCGTACAAGGGCGCGACCAGGCCGTAGCAGATGCCGCGGTGTTGCACGCATTCCCCGAGCGCGTGGATCGTCGGATCGCTGGTGAGCAGCGTGTCATCGACGACTACGCCGCGTTCGCAATTCAGCCCGGCCTCACGGGCCAGCGCGGCGTTCGGCGTGATCCCGACCGACATCACCACCAGATCGGTCTCGAGGCGGTCGCCGTCCGCGAAGCGCAGCGCCCGGACGCGCTCGGTGCCCTCGATGGCGGCGGTATCCGCGTTCAGGCGGAAGTCGATGCCACGATCCTCAAGACTACGCTGCAACAGCAGCGCGGCCTGGGGGTCAAGCTGGCGTTCCATCAGCCATGCGGCGCGATGGACGACGGTGACCTCCATGCCGCGCAGGCGCAGCGCGCAGGCCGCCTCCAAACCCAGCACACCGCCACCGATGACGACGGCGCGGCGATGCACGCGTGCCGCTTCGAGCATTGCCTGCACGTCGTCGACGTCGCGAAAACAGATCACGCCGGGGCGATCGCGACCTTCGATCGGCGGCACGAACGGCAGCGAGCCGGTGGCGAGCACCAGACGGTCGTATTCGATGTCGAGACCGGCGGCGGTCTTGAGCCGGCGCGCTGCGCGGTCGATGTGGGTGACGCGTTCGCCGGACAGCAGGTGCACGCCCTGGCTGACATACCACTCGGGTGGGTGCGTGATGATGTCATCCACGGTCTTTTCGCCGGCCAGTACCGGCGACAACAGGATGCGGTTGTAGGAGCCACGCGGTTCGGCGCCGATCACGGTGATGTCAAAGGTCTGAGGCGCGCGCTTGAGCAACTCCTCCAGCAGGCGCACGCCGGCCATGCCGTTGCCGATCAACACCAGCCGCTGCCGTGTGTTCATGAACCTTTCACCAGCACCATGCCGTCGGCCACGCGCACCGGATAGCTGCGCACGGACAGGGCTTCATCTTCGATGCACACGCCGCTTTCGAGCACGTAGTGCTGTTTGTAGATCGGCGAGGCGACCACCAGCCGGCCGCCGATATCGCCGACCAGTCCGCGCGAGATGACCGAGGCGCCGGAGCGCGGATCGATGTTGTCGATGGCATGTACCGACTCGCCGCTGCCATCCGGCAGGACCGTGCGAAACACCGCGACCTGGCGCTCGCCGACCTTGGCGCAGACACCGGTGTTGGGGACGATGCGTTCGACCTCGCAGACGTAGGTCCAGTTCGCGCTCGGCGTCATGAGGTGGTCTCCGTCTCCACCGCCGACGCACGCTCGTCTGGACGCGCCGGGCGGACCTGGCCGCGCTCGTCGACGAGTTCGATCGTGTTGTCCGGCTCCTGCGAATTGACGTAGTGGCGAAAGCGCTTGAGCGTGGCCGGGTCGTTGATCGCCTGCTTCCACTCGCAGGCGTAGGTGGTGACGAGATGCTGCATGTCGGCTTCGAGTTCGGCGGCGATGCCGAGGCTGTCCTCGCAGACCACCTGCCTGACGTAGTCCAGCCCGCCTTCGATGTTTTCCATCCACACCGAGGTGCGCTGCAGGCGATCGGCCGTGCGGATGTAGAACATCAGGTAGCGATCAATGTACTTGAGCAGCGTGGCATCGTCGATGTCGGTGGCCAGCAGTTCGGCGTGGCGCGGCTTCATGCCGCCGTTGCCGCCGACGAACAGGTTCCAACCCTTCTCGGTGGCAATCACGCCCACGTCCTTGCTCTGCGCCTCCGCGCATTCGCGCGTGCAGCCGGACACCGCGAGCTTGATCTTGTGCGGACTGCGGATGCCGCGATAGCGCTCCTCGATTTTGATCGCCATGCTCACCGAGTCCTGCACGCCGTAGCGGCACCAGGTGCTGCCGACACAGGATTTGACGGTGCGCATGGCCTTGCCATAGGCGTGTCCGGATTCGAAGCCGGCCTCGACCAGGTCCTTCCAGATCAGGGGCAGTTGCTCCACGCGCGCGCCGAACAGGTCGATGCGCTGGCCGCCGGTGATCTTGGTGTACAGGCCGAAACGCTGCGCCACGCGGCCCAGCACGATGAGCTTGTCCGGCGTGATTTCGCCGCCCGGCACGCGCGGCACCACCGAGTAGGTGCCGTCCTTCTGCATGTTCGCCAGATAGTAGTCGTTGGTGTCCTGCAGGCTGGCGAGCTTGGGCTTGAGGATGTGCTCGTTCCAGGTAGACGCCAAGATGCTGGCGACAGCCGGTTTGCAGATGTCGCAACCGCGCCCCTGGCCGTGCTTGACCAGCACGTCGTTGAAAGTCTTGAGTTCGCCCAGCTTGATCAGGTGGAACAGCTCCTGGCGCGAGTAGGCGAAGTGCTCGCAGAGATGATTGTTGACAGTGACGCCGCGCCGCTTGAGTTCCGAATCCAGCACCTGCTTGAGCAGCGGTGCGCAACCACCGCAGGAGCTTGCCGCCTTGGTGCCCTTCTTGAGCGCGGCGAGGGTGGTGGAACCGGCTTCGACGGCTGCACACAGCGCGCCCTTGGAGACCGCGTTGCAGGAGCAGATCAGCGCACCGTCCGGCAGCATGTCCACGCCCAGGCCGGGCTTGCCGCCACTGCGCGCCGGCAGGATCAGATCCTCGGGATGCTCCGGCAGATCGATGCCGTTGAGCGCGAGTTGCAGCAGGTTGCCGTAGTCCTCGGCATCGCCGACCAGCACCGCGCCGAGCAGCCGCTTCCTGTCCGCCGACACCACCAGTTTCTTGTAGCTGCCGGCGGCTTCGTCGGTGAACACGTAGTTGAGCGCACCCGGCGTGGCGCCGTGCGCGTCGCCGATCGAGGCCACGTCCACCCCCAACAGCTTGAGCTTGGTGCTCATATCGGCGCCGGCGAATTCCACCGGTCGCGCCAGGGCGCCGTCGTCACGCGCGGCGGCCGCCTGGGCATCGAGTTCGATTCCGGTGTCCGGCGATTCGTAGGCGATCCAGCGTGCGGCGATATCCGCCATCTGGTAGCCGGGCGCGACCAGACCGAACACGCGGTTGCTCCAGCTCGCGCATTCTCCGATCGCGAAGATCGAGGAGTCCGAGGTGCGGCAGGCGCCGTCGACGACGATGCCGCCACGCGCACCGACTTCGAGCCCGCATTCGCGCGCCAGTTCGTCACGTGGGCGGATGCCGGCCGAAAACACGATAAGGTCGGTTTCCAGATGCGAGCCGTCCGCAAAGTTCATGCGATGCCGCGCATGCTCGCCATCCACGATTTCGCTGGTGTTCTTCTGCGTGTGCACGCCTACACCCAGGGCTTCGATCTTGCCGCGCAGCATCGCGCCGCCGCTGTCGTCCACCTGCACCGCCATCAGGCGCGGCGCGAATTCGACCACATGCGTCTGCAGTCCCAGATCCTTGAGCGCCTTGGCCGCTTCCAGGCCGAGCAGTCCGCCGCCGACCACGGTGCCGATGCTCGATTGCGAGCCGCCGGTCTTGATCGATTCCAGGTCGTCGAGGGTGCGATAGACGTAGCAGTGTTCGCGTTCGCGGCCTGGAACCGGCGGCACGAAGGGATAGCTTCCGGTCGCCAGCACCAGTACGTCGTACGGGAGCACATCACCCTTGGAACTGGTGACGGTCTTGGCCTGGCGGTCGATCGCGACCGCGCGGGCGCTGAGCTGCAGCACGTAGCCGGTGCGCTCGAAGAACTGTTCCGGCACCAGACACAGCGCTTCGGCCGTGGTGCCGCTGAAGAATGAGGACAGCTGCACACGGTCGTAGGCCGGCCGCGCTTCCTCGCACAGCACCGTTACGCTGGCCTTGAGCTTCAGCTGTTCCAGCGATTCGAGAAATTTCTGTCCGACCATTCCGTGGCCGACCATCACAATCTTGAGACTCATTGACTTGACCTCCATCGGTCCGATTCGCGGCGCTCCGGGTAGCCGAAGCGCCGACCGCCTCAACCGTTGGCGATTTTCTTGGGGCGCATCCTGAAGATGCGGCTACGGGGTTCCTCGACGCGCGCGGCGCTGGCCGCAGCCGGCGGTGCTGCGTCCTTGGCCACGGTGGCGCTGACGTCGACGACCGCCGGCTCGTCATCGGCAGGCTCGTCCCGCTGCGTCTCGCCCGGCGCCTGCGCGGGTGCGCTGGCAACGTCATGTCCGTCATGCAGGAAGTGCAGGATCTCGGCGCGCGCGTGGTGATAGGCCGGGCTTTCGGCCAGCTCCAGTCGATGGCGCGGTCGCTCCAGTTCCACCGGCATCACCTTGGCGATACCGGCGCGCGGTCCCACGCTCATCATCACCACGCGGTCGGACAGCAGCACGGCTTCGTCCACATCGTGCGTGACCATCAGCACGGTGTTGCCGAGTTGCGCCTGAATCTGCATCAACGAGTCCTGCAGGGAGGCCCGGGTCAAGGCGTCGAGCGCGCCGAACGGCTCATCCATCAGCAGGATCTGCGGCTGCATCGCCAGCGCGCGGGCGATGCCGACACGCTGCTTCATGCCGCCGGAGATTTCATTGGGCCGTTTGTCACGCGCATGCGTGAGCTGGACCATCTCCAGGTTCTGCTCGACCCATTCCCGAATCTGCGCCTTGTTCTTCTTGCCGCGGAACACGCGCTTCACCGCCAGCTCCACGTTCTGGTAGACCGTGAGCCAGGGCAGCAGCGAGTGGTTCTGGAAAACAACAGCCCGTTCCGGGCCGGGACTGTCAACCTCGTGACCGTCCACGATCACGCCGCCGCGCGTGGCCTTGTACAGACCGGCCACGATGTTGAGCACCGTGGATTTGCCGCAGCCGGAATGGCCGATCAGGCTGATGAACTCGCCCTTGGCGACATGCAGGTCGACGTTCTCGAGTGCGCAGAACGGGCCATTCGGCGTCGGGAAATCCATGCCGATGTGGGAAAGCTCGAGGTGTCCGATTTTGCTGTTCATGGCTCGGCCTCAGCGCAGGATGGCGGTCTTGTCCCAGGACACCGCGCGTTGCAGCGCGAGCATCCCGCGATCAAGCAGAAAGCCGATCAGGCCGATCACCACGACGGCGACCATGATCCGGCCCAGAGACTGGGAGCTGCCGTTCTGGAACTCGTCCCACACGAACTTTCCGAGGCCCGGGTTCTGCGCCAGCATTTCGGAGGCGATCAGCACCATCCAGGCCACGCCCAGCGACAGGCGCAGGCCGGCGAAGATCATCGGCACCGACGACGGCAGCACGATCTTGACGATGTGCGTGAGCTTGCTCAGACGCAGCACGCGCGACACGTTGACCAGATCGCTGCTGACACTGGAGGCGCCGACGGCGGTGTTGACCAGCGTCGGCCACAGCGAACACAGCAGTACGCAGATCGCCGAAACCAGGAAGGACTTGGCGAACAGCGGGTCGGCGCTCTGGTAGGTCGCGGCCACCACGATCGTCACCAGCGGCAGCCAGGCCAGTGGCGACACCGGCCGCAGCAACTGGATGACGGGATTCATCGCCGCGTACATCGTTGGCGACAGGCCGATCACGATGCCCAAAGGAATCGCGATCGCCGAGCCGATCAGGAAGCCGGTGGCCACGGTGATCAGACTGGTGCCGATCTGGTCGATGAAGGTGGGTTTTCCAGTGTAATCACGGATGCGTACCTCGGCGTTCGGATTACGCGCCAGCAAGGCCTCGTTGCGGGCTTCCTGGCGTGCGTAGAAGGCATCGGCACGCACCATTTCCGCCTTGTGCTCGGCCCACAGGTTGCTGGCCTGTTCATAGACTTCGGTCGGCCCCGGGAAATTGCCTAGCGAGGTTTCAACGCGTGCGGCCAGAACCTGCCAGATCAGCAGGAAAAAACAGAGGCCAAGCAGCGGCGCGATCAGTTTGGGCAACGACTTTGCCACGTCGGAGGGCAGCGCCTGCAGGCGCTGCCCTAGCTGTTTGAGCAGCCGTTGGCTGATCTGGCGCAAGGCCATCGGTGAGCGGCCCGCGAGGGCTTGAGTATTCATGCGCCGTACCTCGTTACTGGTGGATTCGTCGAGCGAACCCGTATCGGAATATGTGTCGTAAGGCGTTCAAACATAAAACGTGTATCCGTACCTGCGGGCGCCGAAAAATCAGTGAATTCAGGGCGACTCATCGCCCTTGAGACCGATATCGAAACGTTGCAGATAGGCGTTCGGTTCGCGGCCGTCGTATTCGACACCGTCGATGAATTCGGCGGTGGCCGGTTTGAAGCCGGTCTCGGTCTTGAAGTCCGGGAAATCGGACGCCTGCAGCTGGCCTTCGTCGATCAGGTCTTGCGCCGCCGCTGCGTAGAGGTCGGGGCGATAGACCTTCTTCGCAGTGTCGATGAACCATTGGTCCGACCTGGCTTCGGAAATCTGGCCCCAGCGCCGCATCTGCGAGAGGTACCAGATCGCATCCGAGTAGTACGGATAGGTCGCGTTGTAGCGGAAGAACACGTTGAAGTCCGGAATCTCGCGCTTGTCGCCTTTCTCGTATTCGAAGGTGCCGGTCATGCTGTTGGCGATGACTTCCTGATCGGCGCCGACGTAGGCCGGACGCGAGATGATCTTCACGGCCTCCTCGCGATTGGCGTTGTTGTTCTGATCCAGCCAGTAGGCGGCGCGAATCAGCGCCTTGACGATGGCCTTGGTGGTGTTCGGGTATTTCTCGGCGAAGTCTTCGCGGATACCGAACACCTTTTCCGGATTGTTCTTCCAGATTTCGTAGTCGGTGATCACCGGCACGCCGATGCCCTTGATCACGGCCTGCTGGTTCCAGGGCTCGCCGACGCAGTAGCCGTAGATCGTGCCGGCCTCCAGCGTGGCCGGCATCTGCGGTGGCGGCGTTACCGACAGCAGCACGTCCGCCTTGATCTGGCCGGCGGTGTCGCCCTTGTCCGGTGCGTAATAGCCCGGGTTCAGTCCGCCGGCCGCGAGCCAGTAGCGCAGCTCGTAGTTGTGGGTGGATACCGGGAACACCATGCCCATCTTGAACGGGCGCCCCTGCGAGCGGTAGTCGTCGACCACCGGCTTGAGCGCGGCAGCGCTGATCGGGTGCACCGGCTTGCCGTCCTTCATCGGCACGTTCTTCTTCATCGCCGCCCACACTGCGTTGGAGACAGTGATGCCGTTGCCGTTCAGATCCATCGAGAACGGCGTGATGATGTTGGCCTGGGTGCCGAAGCCGATGGTCGAGGCCAGCGGCTGGCCAGCGAGCATGTGCGCGCCATCGAGCTGGCCACCGATCACGCCGTCGAGCAGAACCTTCCAGTTGGCCTGAGCCTCCAACTGCACATACAGGCCTTCATCCTCGAAATACTGCTTTTCATAGGCGATGGCCAGCGGCGCCATGTCGGTCAGCTTGATGAAACCGAACTTGAGGTCCGGCTTTTCGATCTTGGCGATATCGGCGGCGGTCTGCTGAGCCTGCGGAGACGGCGAAGCGGCTTCATCCTTGTTGCCGCAGGCGCCGAGCAGCAGCAGGCTTGCGAGGCCGGCGGCCCACAGGCTGCGGGCGGGCTGGGTGAAGCGGGTCTGTTTCTGGACGCTGGTCGGGCGCATTGCTCGTTCCGGTCTGAATCATTGATGGGGCTGTCGCGGCCCAAAAAAAAGCGCCCATGAGCCGGGGAAACCGGTCATGGACGCCGTTGTCCATGCCACCCGTGCTGCGGATGGCGAAAATTGGGTCGACCCTCGGCCGCCATTGGCCGGGAGTCGGTCATCAAAGATAACGCACGTCTCGTGCCAGGATTCGGCTCAGCGACATCAACGACTTGCAGGGCGGGCCTCATTGCGATGCGCGCCGATGGTGCACGCTTCGCACCGAGGTGGAGCGCCGAGCATCGTCCACTCATTTGCGGTAATATCGACTCCTGATCAGGAGTCAACATGTCGGCTGCACCGGTCTTTCCGCAAAGCCGCTACGAACCCGCGCCGCTGATCGACCTGTCGCGCAAACCGGAGCGCGAACGGCTCAGTGGCCCGGCTGCGCGCGCCTTCTTCAACATCGGCGAGCGCTGGAAGCTGCGCGACGAGGACGCGCGCCAGCTGCTGGCGATGAGCAACGGCCCGTATTACCAGCTCAAGAAAGCCCCGGACAGCAAGACGCTGGACGCCGACCGGCTGACGCGGATTTCCTGCCTGATCGGCATCTTCAAGGCACTCAACATCCTGCACGGCGAGACGCTGGCCGACGAATGGGTGCGATTGCCGAACCGCAATCGAATCTTCGGCGGCGAACCTCCCCTGGACATCATGATTCGCGGCGGCCTGCCGGCGATGCTGACGGTGCGGCGCCTGCTGGACGCGCGCCGTGGTGGCAGCGCCTGAGAATGCGCCTGCCGCCGACCCGCTTGGTGCGGCGTTACGACACGCACCGACTGATACCCACACGCTTTCGCCCCGGCAACGAAAGCGTGCTGGCGCGCATCGCCGATGACGAACAGCATCTCGATGCCCTGTTCGACCTGGACCACGCCACCAACGAACGCCTGCACGCGGAAAACGATGCCAACCCCGGCATCGCAGCGCGTGAACTGGTCTACGGCGTTCCCAACTACCGTGTGATCAACGCGGCCTTCTGCCACCCTAACCCGCTGGGCGCACGTTTCAGCGGCCCGCAGCGCGGCGCCTGGTACGCCGCCTTCGAACTGGCGACCGCGCAGGCCGAAGTGGTATTCCACAAGACGGTGCAACTGGCCGAGATCGATCGCTACGAAGACAGCGTCAGCTACGACGAATATCAGGCCGACCTCAGTGCGAACCTGCACGACCTGCGCGCGGACGATGATCGCTACGCGGCCTATCTGGCGCCGGACAGCTACCGCGAATCCCAGGCTCTGGCCGAGGCACTGCTTGAGGCGCATTCGCTCGGCGTGGTCTATCCCAGCGTGCGACGCGCCGGCGGCAGCTGCGTCGCCTGCTTTCAACCGAGCCTGGTGGGCAATGTGCGGCGTGCGCGCAGGCTGGAGCTGCGCTGGGAAGGATCGCCACGAGCACACGTGCTCCGCCACGAGCGCGACGCCTGATCCAACACTTCGTCTATCGGTAGATCTGCCCGGCGCGCTGCAGCCAACCATCCGCGTGCCGGCCCGCCGGATGGCGATGCGTCCAGTGCACCACGCCGCCTTCCGGGTTCCATTCGTATTCGCCACTGAAGGTGATGAAGTCGCCTTCGCGCAGACGTTCGATGCGCGGCGCCAGATCGATATTGTGCGCAATCAGCAAGGTCTGCCCGGATTCGAGCCGCAGCACGAACCGCTGATGGTGCGAGCCCTTGTTGTCGTCCGGCAGCACCGCGATCACGGTACCGCCGCCCTGGACCTGCAACCCGCTTTCATGGCGGGAAAAGGCGGCGGCCAGCCGCTGGTCGGAGGCCAGCGCCGGGCCGCCGGTGTCGTCGCGGTCGGGACCGCCGACAGCGAATACCAGCACCAGCCCCACCACGATCATCGCAATGACGATCAAGCGTTTCATCGGTCTCCCCGCGGAAGCCGCACAGGCATCTGGATTTGCTCAGTCACCGCCGCCGTAACGATCCTCCAGCGCCAGTGACCAGTGTTTCGCCTTGTCGCCGAACAAGGCGTCGCCGAAGGCCAGCGCCGCATGCGCGCAGCCTTGCTGCTCGGCTTCGATCACCACCCGCAGCGCCGGATCGATACTGTCCAGTGCATCGAGCGCGCGCAGCAGGTCGGCCAGATCGTGATGCTCGCCCAGCGCGTCGTTGAGCATGGACAGGCGATGGCTGCGATCTTCCAGCACCGGCCACAAGGGCACCAGCAGATCGCAGGCATAGGCGTGCGCCTTGCTGCGCTTGCGCCACTCGTGCAGGCGCTCGGCTTGCGGATTCTCCGCCGCGACACGTGCGCGTTTGCGCGCCTTGCGGTAGCTGCGGCGCAGGCCCCGCTCCAGCGCCGCGGCATCGGCCGTCTCCAGATCCAAGATCTCGATCGCCTCGCGCACCGTGTCCAGCCTGTCGAGCGCGATTCTCGTGCCCTGCGGTTCGGCGTGGCGGCGGACCTGTTTGCGCACCGGCTCGCGCAGCGCCAGCAGCGCGTCCGCATACATTTCATGGCGCTGCGCGAGCGTCTCCAGGGTCTCGCTCATCACCCGGGCCTCGCGCCGCACCGCCACCGCGCGCGCCGCGTCCCGCACCGCATGGTCCAGCGAGCGCCGCGTGCGCCGCCGCAGCACGGGCTGCAGCAACTGCAGCAGCGCCCGCAGCTTCTTGCAATGCTTGCGTGCCGAATGGATGTCCTTGGGGCGACCACGCTTGAGCGCCGAGCGTGCCGACTCGACTTCGCCCAGGGCGGCATCGCGCAGCAACAGCGACAGCGGAATCGGCAAGGACAACTCGAAGGACATGCGTGGGGCTCGCGAAAAGCAAGGAGGTCTCATCTTACGTTGCCGTTACGTTGCCGCGTGCTGCTGCCGCCGGCGACAACGCGATAGGCTGAGCACCTGACCACGCCCGGATCCCCACGCCGATGAGATTCTCGCTGCAACAGGTCGGCCGCCGCTATGGCGGTATCGCTGCGGTCGACGGCCTGAGCCTGGACATCGAATCGGGCACCACCACGGCGCTGATCGGCAGCAGCGGATCGGGCAAATCCACGGTGCTGCGCCTGTTGCTCGGGCTGGAGCGACCGGATAGCGGCCGCGTCTCGGTCGACGGCCAAGCGCTCGACGACTGCGATCTCGACGCGATTCGCCACCGCATCGGTTACGTGATTCAGGACGGCGGGCTGTTCCCGCACCTCAGCGTGCTCGACAACCTGGCGCTGCTGCCACGCCATCTCGGCTGGACGGCAGCGCGCATCCGCACGCGCGCCGAGGACCTGCTGGCACGAGTGCAGCTTGCCGACGACCTGCTGCACCGCCGCCCGCAAACCCTGTCCGGCGGCCAACGCCAACGCGTGGCATTGATGCGGGCGCTGATGCTGGACCCGCCGGCGCTGCTGCTGGACGAACCGCTTGGCGCGCTGGACCCGATCGTGCGCCACGAACTGCAGGCGGACCTCGGCGACATGTTCGCCACACTCGGCAAGACCGTGCTGCTGGTCACCCACGACCTCGCCGAAGCAGCCTTCCTGGCACCGCGCCTGATGCTGATGGCCGAAGGCCGCGTCGTGCAGGACGGCAGCCTGGACGATCTGCGCGCGCGACCGGCCTCGGACTTCGTCAGGCGCTTCGTCGCGGCGCGGCGGCCGCTGCCTGAGGCTCCATGAGGGCCGCACCGATCCTCGCCCTGCTGATGGCCGCGGCACCGCTGCAGGCTGCGCCCGAGCTGCGCGTCGGCTCCAAGAATTTCACCGAATCGGTGGTGCTCGGCGAGATCGCGACACGACAGCTCCGGTCGCAGGGCCTCGACACTGAACACCGGCGGGCGCTGGGCGGCAGCGCCATCCTGTGGCGCGCACTGCGCGACGGCAGCATCGACCTGTATCCAGAATACAGCGGCACGCTGACCCAGGAACTGCTGCCCGATGCCAGGCGTTTCGATCGCAAAGCGCTGACCGCAAGGCTGGCATCGCTCGGCATCGGTATTTCCGAGCCTTTGGGATTCGACAACGGCTACGCTCTGGGCGTGCGCCGCGAGCAGGCGGAAGCGCTCGGGATCGCAAGGCTCAGCGATTTGCGCGCGCATCCCCGGTTGCGTTTCGGACTTTCGAACGAATTCATGAACCGCGGCGATGGCTGGCCCGGACTGCGCACACGCTACCAATTGGATGCACGGCAAGTGCGCGGCATGGACCACGATCTGGCCTATCGCGCGATCAAATCCGGCGACATCGACGTGATCGACCTCTACACCACAGACGCCGAGATCGCCTACTACGATCTGCGGGCGCTGCAGGATGATCGCACTTATTTCCCGCGCTACGACGCGGTGCTGCTGTATCGAACCGAAGCCTACGACAACACGCCGGCCTTGCGCCGACTGCTGGATTCGCTGGCGGGACGCATCGACCGCCAGCAGATGCGCGCGATGAACGCTGCGGTGAAGATCGAGGGCCGCACGGAAGCCGAGGTCGCCCGTGAATTCCTGGGGCTGGATTCGGCGGTGGGCAAGGGAGCCTCCGCCGGGCGTCTGATGCGGCGCCTCTGGCAACGCACGCTGGAGCACCTGAGCCTGGTCGGACTGTCTCTGCTGCTGGCGCTGATGATCGGACTGCCGCTGGGCATCCTCGCGGCACAGCGACCGCGTCTGTCGCAGGCGGTGCTCGCGGCCACCTCCGTACTGCAGACCATTCCGGCGCTGGCGATGCTGGTGTTCCTGATTCCGCTGCTGGGCATCGGGGCGCAGCCGGCGATCGCGGCCCTGTTCTTCTACAGCCTGCTGCCGATCGTACGGAATACCGTGGCCGGACTCGACGGGATCGCGCAGGGCCTGCGCGAATCCGCCGCCGCGCTGGGCCTGCCGCGACGGGTGCGTTTGCTGCGCATCGACCTGCCGCTGGCCTTGCCGATGATACTGGCCGGTATCAGCACCGCCGCCGTGATCAACATCGGCACGGCGACACTGGGAGCATTGATCGGCGCCGGCGGCTACGGCCAGCCGATACTCACCGGCATCCGCCTCGATAACATCACGCTGATCCTCGAAGGCGCCGTTCCCGCGGCCGCGATGGCGCTGCTGACGCAGCAGCTGTTCCGCGTGCTGGAACGGCACCTGTCACGCTGAGCCGGGCTACTTCTTTTTGCTGCGCCGCTTCTGCACTTCGCTGGCCGGCTTGGGGGCCGCCACCTTGAGTTCTTCAAGCAGGGAGCTGAGGTCTTCGGCGTGCTCCTCCTCCTGCGCGAGTATCTGCTCGATGATGCGGCGCGTGGTGATGTCGTCGCTTCCGAGATACTCGATGACCTCGCGATAGCTGTCGATCGCGATGCGTTCCGCCACGAGGTCCTCCTGGATCATCTCGACGAGATTCTCGCCTTCCACATACTCGGCATGGCTGCGCGTGTGCAGACCGTCCGGGTTGAGATCGGGCTTGCCGTCGAGCTGGGTGATGCGCTCGCAGATCATGTCGGCGTGGGCCTGTTCTTCCTGCGCGTGTTCGAGGAACTCGGCAGCCACGGCCTTGGCGTTGATGCCGTCGGCCATGAAGTAGTGGTACTTGTAGCGCAGCACGCAGACCAGCTCGGTGGCCAGCACTTCGTTGAGAATCTTGAGCACCGTTTCCCGGTCGGCCTTGTAGCCTGCGGTCACGGCGCCGCGCTCCATGTGCTCGCGGGCGCGCGCCCGGATGTTCTTGATGTCGGTTACAAACGGCTTTTTGACTGCCATGATCCCTCCAGCTCTTGTTCGTGGATCGCAGCCGTTTCACGGCTGCGTGTCTGCGTAAGCTTCGCTGCCTGTCCGGCGCCAGCTCGCGCCGCGTCGTCGCACCGGCAGCACACTGTTGTGCCAAACCCACGCCTAGCGCGCGCTGAACGCGGTCTCGAACGAGGGGTCGCGATAGGGCGCGTACTGGTAGTACTTCGGCGCATGATCGAGCCGCAGATGCAGCCAGGCCACGCCGAGACCGGAGGTGCTGAGCCACAGCGTTCTGTAGTCGATCCGCGCCAGCAACTCGCGCGCGAGCGCCACCAGCAGCGCGTGCTTGCAGGCCGCAGGCGCGGCCCGCGCGAACGCGGCGAAATGGGCGAATTCGGCCGGTTCAAGACCGGCCTGCGGTCGCGGAACGATCAGGTCCGCGTTCCGCGACAGGTTCTCGAAAACTGCGGGCTGCTCGGGTGTGGGCACCGGCACCAGCATCGATGCGAACGGCTCCGGATCGGCAGGCATCAGTGCCAACTGCGGGGCATCCACCAGCACGAATTCGCTGGGCCGATCGAGCCGGTCCCGATCCAGCGGCGGGTATTCCCAGAAGAATGCCGGGCCGGGCCAGGCCGCCAGCAATTCCAGATAGAACTCACGAAACGCCGCCGAATCCGACCAGGCCGCAATCACCTCGCGGTGACTCATCTGCCGGCCGTCGACTCGCAGCCGGTGCACGACCGCGCCGGCATCCTCGCTGCGTTCGGCATGCCACCGTGCACTCATTTCGGCGATCCGTGTCGGGGGCCGATCGACCGGGGCGAGTCCTCGTCTGCGGACCTGGCGTCAGTCGCTTCGGGGTCGCCGTGTTCTTCGGCTGCGGGCCCGGCGTCGGCTTCGGAGGTTTCGGATGAACCGTCCTGATCTTCGAAATTGGGGCGCATGGCCTCGACGAAGGCATTGCGGACAATCGAGATCAAGGCCGGCAACACCTGGCCGTGCACGGCATCCACCTTGCCGCGAATCGGCACTCGCGTCGCGAACTGATCGTTCGGCTGGTTCGACAGCAGCACCATCACGCCGGCGACCAGGCTTTCCCAGGCCACGCTGAAGGGATTGTCCCTGTCGACCTGCACATCCTGCTTCCAGCTCACGATGTCCAGCTCACGCAACAACAGCTTGGCGTAGCCGTCGACCTGCTTGCGGTCGGCATTCAGCTCCAGCACCAGATCGGCGGTTCCGGACTCCGCATCGATGCCGCCATAGGCACGCATGAAATCGTCGAGCTGCGGCAGAGCCACGTTCAAGGCCCGGATTTCCAGATCGAAATCGGTGAGCTCGCCCAGGGGATCGAACTGCATCGAGGCTTCGAACGGCGCGCCGCCGAGCACCAGGGCCGTCACATCGAGTCGCGCCACCTGGGCACCGTCGTCGCGGTTCGCATTGGTGAGGTTGCTGACCGTGGCGTCCAGCTCGCTCATGTAGACATCGACTTTCGGTGTGGACTGGAAGTTGCGCAGATGGACGGCGCCGTCGCGCACCACCACTTCGTTGAGCTGGATCGGCAGCAAACCCTGCAGGGTGTCGCGCCAATCGACACCCTGGCCGGCCTGATCGTCCTTGTCGCTGGCGCCGTCGACAAAATTCAGTTCCGGATTCACAAATTCAATGCGTCCGACAATCGCGCCCTTGAACAGGGCGCGCCAGGACACGGATATGTCCGTGAGGGGCGCGTCGAGGAAGGGGATGAACTCTTTTTCGGCCGCATCGCGTTTGCGGATCTCGAACTGCTTGATCCGGTAGGCGCCGCGCCACAGCGCCAGATCGACGCTCTGCAGATGGCCGCGATAGTCGCCCATGTTCGCCAGCTTGTCGTTCAGATAGTGAGCCACCCAGAACGGCAGCAGGGCCCGCACGACCAGCAAGGCGCCAAGCACGATCAACAACGCCAGCAGGCTCTTGTGTGTTCGCTTCAAGGCATTCTGCCCATCGGAATGAATGCCGATCGAGCATAGCGCGCATAGCTGAATGCAAGACGCACCACCGCCACCGGATGCGACCATGTGGATGATTGGTGCATCCTAGACGTTTGATTCCGGGGAAATCCATGAAAGCATTGATCGCGATGCTGGCCGCCGGTGGCCTGCTCGCCGCCGCCTGTACGCCCATGCCTGAAAAGCCCACCAAGGACACCATGACCACGACCGTCAGCACCGGACCGTTCGCCGCGCCCAGCACGCTGCCCTACGGCCTGCCGCCGTTCGACACGATCAGCGATTCCGATTTCCGGCCGGGCTTCGAAGCCGGCATGCGCGAACAGCGTGAAGAGATCGATGCCATCGCCCACAACAGCGAACCGGCGAGCTTCGACAACACGATCCTGGCGATGGAACGCTCGGGCCGCATGCTCAGCCGCGTCGCCACCGTGTTCTTCAATCTTTCGTCGTCCAACTCGAACGATGAAATCGACGCGATCGAAGCCGAGATGGCACCGAAGCTGTCCGCGCATCAGGATGCAATCTACCTCGACACGGACCTGTTCGCGCGGATCAAGACGCTTTACGACAGCCGCGACACCCTGGGCCTGGACGCCGAAGGCCTGCGCCTGGTGGAGCGTTACTACATCGACTTCGTGCACGCCGGCGCGGAACTGTCGGACTCCGACAAGGAAACGCTCAAGGACTACAACAGCCAGCTATCCACGCTGACCACGCAGTTCCAGCAGAACCTGCTGAAAGCGACCAATGCCGGCGCCGTGACGGTCGATGACGTCGCCGAACTCAAGGGCCTGACCGATGCCAAGATCGCCGCCGCAGCCGCCGCCGCCGAATCGCGCGAACTGCCGGGCAAGTGGTTGATCACACTGCAGAACACTACCGGACAACCGCCCCTGTCCCAGCTCGAAAACCGCAGCCTGCGCGAGCGCATCTTCAAGGCCTCGACGGGCCGCGCCCAGAGCGGTGAATTCGACAACACCGGTCTGATCGCCAAGATGGTGAAGCTGCGCGCGCAACGCGCCGCGCTGCTGGGCTTCCCGAATCACGCCGCCTACGTGCTCGAAAACGAGACCGCCGGCACCCCGGCCGCCGTCAATCGCATCCTCGGTGAGCTGGCGCCGGCCGCCGTGGCCAACGCGCGCAGCGAAGCCGCCGAACTGCAGAAGCAGATCGACGCCGAGGCCGAAGCGAATGGCTCCAAGAGCTTCAAGCTGCAGCCCTGGGACTGGGACTACTACGCCGAGAAGCTGCGCAAGGCCAGGTACGACTACGACGCCTCCGAGGTTCGCCCCTACTTCGAGATGGAGCACGTACTCAAGGACGGCGTGTTCTTCGCCGCGCACAAGCTCTATGGCCTGAGCTTCAAGGAACGCACCGACCTGCCGGTTTATCAGCCGGACGTGCGCGTGTTCGAAGTCTTCAACGAGGACGGCAGCCAACTCGGCCTGTTCCTGATGGACTACTTCGCGCGCAGCACCAAGCAGGGCGGAGCCTGGATGAACAGCATGGTCGACCAGTCCGCGCTGTTCGGCACGATGCCGGTGGTCACCAACAACCTCAACATTCCCAAGCCGCCCGAGGGCGAGCCGGTATTGATGACGTTCGACGAAGTGGACACCGCGTTCCACGAGTTCGGTCACGCCCTGCACGGCCTGTTCTCGCAAGTGGAATATCCGTACTTCTCGGGCACCAACGTGCCGCGTGACTTCGTGGAATACCCCTCGCAGTACAACGAGATGTGGGCCACCGAGCCCACAGTGTTCGCCAACTACGCCAAGCACTACAAGACCGGCGAGCCCATGCCGCAGGCGCTGATGGACAAGGTGCTGGCTGCGAAGAAGTTCAATCAGGGCTACGCCACCACCGAGTACCTGGCGGCGGCGATGCTCGACCAGAACTGGCACCAGATCTCCGCCGACGAAGCGCCGGAAGCCGGAGCGGTGATGGATTTCGAAGCAGCCGCGCTGAAATCCGACGGTGTCGATTTCCATGCCGTGCCGCCCCGCTACCGCTCGCCCTACTTCGCGCACGTTTTTGCTGGCGGTTATTCGGCTGGCTACTACGCCTACATCTGGAGCGAAGTGCTGGCCGCCGACACCGAGCACTGGTTCCACACCCACGGCGGCCTGCAACGCGCCAACGGCGACTACCTGCGGGCCAAGCTGCTGTCGCGCGGCGGCAGCGTGGATGCCTCCGAACTGTTCGAACAGTTCTACGGCAGCGAACCCGAAATCGGCCCTCTGCTGGGGCGTCGCGGCCTCGACGCGAAGTCCGAGTAAGCCTGTTTTTGAAAAAGCCCGCCGCCCACACGCGGCGGGCTTTCGCGACCTGTGGATGCAGGCGCAGGGCCACGTCTGATCAGAGTGTGCGTCCGCGTCCTGAACCGCCCGGTGCGGACCCGCATGCCGGCTGGTGTGGGGAGGGCTGATTAAAAGTCAGCTCTTACCCGATTAGCATTCATAATCAGAGTGGCGAATCAGATCACATGCCCAGCACATCGCTTCTGGGTATTCATCGCAATCCAGTACAAAATCCTGCCCTCTTGCTACAGACTTCAATACCGTTCGGTCACCTCGCGTCTGCCACCGCTGCAAATCTGCATGATATGTAAGAGGGTGTCGATCTCCACCGGGACGGAACCAACTCGGAAGCTCCCAAGTGGTTACGTTTTCGGCATCTGATGCAGTCAGCTGATGGCTTGGTGAGAAACGCGAGAAGACGCCTGCTCCTGGAAGGCTTGCAACCAAGTCATCGATTCGTAGTTGAGGCTTCGCAATGTAAACGACGTTATTGGGATCATGGCCTCGAAATCGCCATCCTGTAGCGGCTTGTAGATGTTATCCCCCGCCTTCCAAACCACTTCGCCTCGGGTGTAGTCAGGTATCTTGTCGGAAAAGCGTTGGTCGCGAAAGTAACTCGCGTAGTCAATAATCTCATCGACCTTCATACCAAAGACTACGCGGTTCCCACTGGCTTTCGGGCTGAGCCCTACGATCCAATCTCCAACCTGCGCGGCGCGTCTAATTGCGGGCTTGCAATTGGCAAGAGTACAGCAACCCCAGAACGGATTGGGCGAAAATCCTGTGTCATGAGTGACGACGTAGGAAAAGAGCTTCACGCTCCGTGTCTCCTTGAATGCTAACGCCCAGGTTCACCCGCGGCCCTGACGACGCGAAGCGGCGGCAGGGACGTCGACACACTAACGATCATGGTGGTGGTCACCACCCCCGAAGATGAA
>NZ_JAVRIC010000018.1 GCF_031846245.1 Banduia mediterranea
GGGGTCGTGCCCGGATAAGGGTAAAATTGGGTCATAAGCCTCAAACAAGGCTTACGCGTCTCACTTCTTGCCCTGTTTCTTCCGAGGCGTTGCTGGCGACTTCCGTTCGTCCAGCAGCGTACTGATACGCGACTCGGCGGTGATAGCCCGAGTTTCGAGCGACTGCATCGCCGTTCCCAAACCTTCCAATTGCCCGCGAGCTGCGGCCAGTTCGATGGCCATGCGATCGCGATCCGCGACAGCCGCGGCCAATGCCCCCAAGCGGGTATCACGCTCGGCCAGTTCACGACGGTGATGTCCTGCTTCGGTGCGCAGCTCCGCCAAACTGGCTTGTTGTCGCTCCAGTCGTTCTCGCGTTTTGACCATCTGCTGTTCTGCGCGCCGCTGGCCTTCGCGAGCTGTATCGATCTCCTGCAGCATGCGGGCTTGGGCGGCCTCCAGCCGCTCGTTCGCTGTATCACGTTCGACCTGAAAAGCCGCATCCCGGCTCGCAATCACGGCTTGGAATTCTTCGGCCTGGTCAGTTTGCGCTTGACGGATGCGTTCGATCTGTTCGGCGGTGTCGGTCTGGAGTGCGATGAGTTTCTGCTGCAGTGCCTGGCCATCCTGAAGCGCTTGATTCTTCGCGGTGGCCTCGAACTCCACTCGCGTTTGCAGCGTGGTGATCTGCTGTCGAAGTGTTTCGCACTGTTCGGTCAGTGTCGTTGAGGTCGCCAATGCGTCGTCGCGCGCCTGCGTAACCGTAGCGTGCTGCTGCTCCGCATCTGCCACGGCAGCTTCCAAAGTGCTCCGCTGTTCGGCGAACACCACCTCGCCCTGTTCGACGGCCACCACCCACAGGGCACGCATGGCGTCGGCCACAGCAGCCGGGAGATCAGCACCGAGCGCATCGGCCTTCGTACGTTCGTCCTTCCACTGCTTCAGCTCGTCATTGATCGTCGTACGGCTGCCTTGCTGGATGACGGCGTAGATCTGGTCGACGGTGATTTCGTGCGGCCGCTTCGCACCGGCAACGAGTTGGGCGGCGGCTTCACGGGTACGCTGACGGGTATCGCTGACACGGCTCATGGCAAATTCCCAGTCGCTCGGAGGGTCAATTTCGAAGGATAAGAGAATGTATATCATAGTATTACGTTATATACGTAATGATTAAATCAAGAAATTTACGATAACTCCTATAATCGAAAGTCTTTTGGCAGTACGCTGTGTTTTCCGTGGCGTCGGACATCGGAAAGCATGACTGAGCCTGCAGTGAGCCTTTTGGCGTTGCCCCCAACCTTGCCAGCCGCCCTGTCGGGAGGTGCCGGCACCAACCGCGCACCGGCCAGCGTGGCGCGGCAGATCGCGGCCAACGACGACGTGGCCGCGATCGGCCTGTGGCTGGCCGAATATCACGACTCGCCGCATACCTTTCGCAGTTACCGCAAGGAGGCTGAGCGACTGTTGCTCTGGGCCACGCAGGTGCGCGGCAAGCCGGTGTCCAGCCTGACGCGAGAGGATGTGATCGCTTATGAGGCGTTTCTTGCCCAGCCACCGGCGACCTGGTGCGACGCCGGTCTCGCCCGTCGCGGTGAGCATCGGCGACTGTTCGTCGGGCCGTTGGCCGAGCGCAGCCGCCGCCAAGCCCTGGGCATCCTGGCGGGACTGTTCAATTACCTCGTGCGCGCTGGGTATCTTGCGGGCAGCCCGTTCGTCCTGCAGCGCCGACGGGCACGCCGCGGCACCCGCCGCACGATCGAACGCTACTTGGACCGTGCCCTCTGGGAAGAGGTGCTCCGCATCGTCGACGGCTGGCCACAGACAACCGCGCGGGAACGGCAGCGCTACGAACGCGTTCGCTGGGTGCTTCGTTTCCTCTATGAAACCGCCCTGCGGGCCGCCGAAGCGGCCGCTGCCGACGAAGGGGATTTCCAACCTATCCGGGGACGATGGTGGCTGCATACCGTGGGCAAAGGCGGCGTCGAGGGCACGATTCCCCTGAGCAACGGTCTCATGGAGGACTTCGCCCGCTATCGGCGCTTCCACGGGCTGCCGGCGTTGCCCGCTAGCGACGGCAAAACCCCGGCCATTCTTGGCATCGCCGGACGGTCTTCCCCGCTGACGCCCACCGCGGTCTACCAGATCGTCAAGGACAGCTTCCGGCGCGTGGCCGAGACGCTGCAACGCCAGGATGAGATCAAAGCCACGCGGGTACGTCGCGCATCGACGCATTGGCTGCGGCATACGGCCGCCACGCACCAGGCCGAGGACGGTACGCCCATCCATCATATCCAGCAGAATCTGCGTCACAGCTCCATTGGTACGACCTCGATCTACCTTCACGCCGAAGAGGATGCACGCCATGCCAGCACCACGAAAACACGCATCGAACCATCGGTGCCCCACGGAGACGCGTCATGACTGATCCCGACGATCGCTTTGGCATGCCGGACAGTGCGTTCCAGGCCGCCCGGGAAAGCCACGGCTTGAATAGCCCGGTTTTCCGTGCGGGTATGTATGTCCCGACCCGGCAGGAAGTAGCGACCCTTTCTGCCGCGAAACTCCTCCCGATCGTGATCGATTGGATGTGGGAAAGTCCGTCGGAGCTGATTCCGAATAACGATCAGGTTGCGGACCTGCGCGCCATCCTTCTGGCACGCCCCGATGCCACCCAGCTCGAGGTGCGCGAGCTCATCGTGGCCTGTGAGGATTATTTGAAAGTGTAATGGCTGGGTCCGGGCTGGAATTTCAACTTCCGTACACACGTATGGGCCCACGCTTCCACTGTTGCGTCTGGCAACTCATCGTTGGGACAGTCACATGACTATTTCACGCAAATCGCTATGTTCGACGCTTGGCGCTCTGGCGCTGGCTTTGGCCTTCAGTTGCATCGCCGTGGCCCAGGACAGCACGCCCACAAGTGGCATGGACAAGATGGGTGCGATGCACTCGGATATGAAGGGCATGCACGGCAACATGATGGGCATGCATCAGATGCCGGCGACCGTGACGGCGGCCGATGCCAAGACCGGTATGGTCGACGTGACTACCGAAGACATGGCTTTGAAGGTGCATTTTCCACCGTCCGCCATGGCCAGCCTGAAAGCCGGTGACAAGATCACGTTGCATATGGGTTTCAGCAAGCCGTGAGGCCCCTGAACCCACCTCCAGAGTTGAGGGTGTCGGATCACACGGGTAAGCTCGCCCCATGACCTTCTCGCTGCGTCTGCTCGCTCGTTCACGTCGTCTTCGGGCGATGGGTATGCTGGCGTGGCTGATGCTGGTCATCAACTCATTGGCCGCTGCACCGATGGGCATGACGGGAGGTCCTCACTCCCATCCCATGCACGCAACGGTCGCGGCGGTCAGTGAACACTGTCACCACCATGTGGCCGTCAAGGCATCCCGATCCTGTTGCGACGATCAGGCCGGTTGCTGCGGTGGCATGACGGGACACACCTGCAATTGTGCCGCGATGTGCAGTACCGCGTTGCCACCCGGACCAGCAGTTGCCCTGATCTCGACTGCGATCACCGCCCGCTACGCCTTGCCGCTGCCCAGCAGCGCGCCTTCGTTGAATACCGCCCCTCCGTTGCGACCACCGGCGGTCTGACTCTCCCTCGTTGCTAATGAGCTTTGCGTTCGATCGTCGCGTGTCGGCGATCGCAAGCAATCGGCTGTGATCGGTATCGGTAATGTTCGATATCACCTGCCTTGGAGAGATCCCATGAACTTGTTTTCCCCGCCCCCGGCGGATCTGTCGCGGCGTCGTTTCGTGCAAGGCGTGGCCATCGGCGGTGCCGTAGCCGGCCTGGGCCTGCTGCGTCCTTCGAATGCCTGGGCGCTGACCAGCCCCGGCCAGCCCACCGTGCTGAGCGGCACCGATTTCGCACTCGATATTGCCGAAACACCGGTCAACTACACCGGCGCCACGCGTCTGGCGACCACCGTCAATGGCGGCATCCCGGGTCCAATTCTGCGCTGGAAGGAAGGCACTACGGTGAACCTTCGAGTGACCAACCGGTTACGCGTGCCGACCTCGATCCATTGGCACGGCATCATCCTGCCGTTCCAGGAAGATGGGGTGCCGGGTATCAGCTTCGACGGCATCGCTCCCGGCGAAACCTTTCTCTACCAGTTCAAGGTGCGCCAGAGCGGTACCTATTGGTACCACTCGCACTCGGGCTTCCAGGAACAGACGGGTTTGTATGGCCCGTTGGTGATCGAACCGGCCAGCCCGGATCGCCATCCGACCGATCGCGATTACGTGGTGATGCTCAACGACTGGACCGATGAAAATCCCGAGCGCATCTACGCCAAGCTAAAGAAGCAGAGCGACTACTACAACTTCGCCCAGCCCACGGTGCCGGATTTCTTTCGCGATGTGCGCGAGAAGGGGCTGGGCCAGGCCTTGGCCATGCGCAAGATGTGGAACGAGATGCGCATGAACCCGACCGATTTCGGCGACGTCTCCGGCTACACCTACACCTACCTGATGAACGGTGCGGCGCCGGCGGGCAACTGGACCGGCATCTTCAAACCCGGCGAGAAGATCCGGTTGCGCTTCATCAACGGATCGGCGCAGACGATCTTCGACGTGCGCATTCCGGGCCTGAAGATGACGGTGATCTCGGCCGATGGCCAGGACGTCGAGCCGGTGTCGGTCGACGAATTTCGCATCTCGGTGGCCGAAACCTACGACGTGATGGTCGAGCCGCAGGACGAGCGCGCGTACACGCTGTTCGCCCAGTCGATCGATCGCAGCGGCTACGCTCGCGGCACGCTGGCGCCGCGCGCCGGCATGGAAGCAGACGTGCCCAAGCCCGATCCCATTCAGTGGCTGGCCATGCAGGACATGATGGGTGCGATGGCGATGGGTGATGCCGGTCACGGGAACATGCAAGGCATGTCGGGCATGAGCGGCATGCAGGGCATGCAGGGCATGGCCGGCATGGATCACGGTGCGATGCCGGGCATGGCACCTGCGCCAGCGCCTGTGGTGCGCCACGCCCGCACCGAATACGGCCCCGGCGTGGACATGCATGTGGACATGCCGCGTACCAACCTCGACGACCCGGGCATCGGCCTGCGCGACAACGGTCGACGCGTGCTGACTTACGCCGACCTGCACACCATCGGCGGACCGATCGACGCGCGCGAACCCAGCCGGGAGATCGAGCTGCACTTGACCGGCAATATGGATCGCTTCATCTGGTCGTTCGATGGCGTGAAGTTTTCCGACGCCAAGCCGGTGCATTTCAACAGCGGCGAACGGCTGCGCATCGTGCTGGTCAACGACACCATGATGAACCATCCGATCCACCTGCACGGCATGTGGAGCGAGATGGAGAATCCCGAAGGCCAGTTCCAGGTACGCAAGCACACCATCAACGTGCAGCCGGCGCAGCGCATCACCTATGCGGTGTCGGCCGACAACCCCGGTCGGTGGGCCTACCACTGCCACCTGCTGTATCACATGGAAGCGGGCATGTTCCGCGAAGTGGTGGTGTCATGAAAATGAATCGCCGCAGCACCTCAGTCGTCCCGCTGCGTTCCGCGTTGCTGGCCGCAATATTGCTGGCGTTGCCACCGGTGGTCACGGCGCAGAGTGCACCCGCGTCCAGCAGCACATCGTCGATGGACATGAGCTCCATGCCAGGCATGGATCACGGCAGCATGTCCGGTATGGCCATGCCGGCTGCTGCGAGCAGCACGGCGAAGCCGGCAACGAAACCGCCTGCCAAGAAAGCCAGGAAGAAACCCGTCGCAGCCCCGCCGACGCCGGCTTCCCACAACATGGATGGCATGAAGGGCATGGATCACAGCAGCATGCCTGGCATGGATCACCGCGCGATGTCGGACATGCCCACGCCCGCCAAACCTGCCGCATCGGCAGCACCCGCCGGCGACATGTCGGGGATGGATCACTCGTCGATGCCCGGCATGAGCCCGGAAGCGATGCAGGGGATGGACCACAGCGGCATGGCCGGTATGGATCACGGCGCGATGCCGAAGAAGGATCAAGGCGACATGACCGGCATGGGTGCGATGCCGGGCATGACGATGGGCCCGATGCAGGGCGGGAGTCCGCCAGCGAATGCGCGCAGCTCCGACTACTCCGACGGCGTCGGCTACGGCTCCATGAAAGGCATGGACATGGCCGACAACGCACCGCTGGGCAGGCTGTTGATCGACCAGTTGGAAGCCTTCCACGGCCGCGATGCCAACGGCCAGAGTTGGGAAGCCGAAGGCTGGTACGGCAACGACGAGAACAAGCTGTGGGTACGCACTGAAGGCGAGCGCAGCCGCGGCAAGCTGGAAGACGGCGACCTCGAAGCGTTTTGGAACCACAACATCGCCACGTTCTGGAGCACTCAGCTGGGTGGCCGCCAAGACTTGGGCGAAGGCCCCAAGCGCACGTGGGCGGCCTTTGGCGTGCAGGGCCTGGCACCGTACTGGTTCGAGGTGGAAGCGACGGGTTACGTCGGGGCTTCCGGTCGTACAGCCGCGCGTCTGCGCGCCGAATACGAAATGCTCTTCACCCAGCGCCTGATCCTGCAGCCGGAAGCGGAGATCAACCTGTACGGCAAGAACGATCCGCAACGCCGGATCGGTAGCGGCGTGTCCGACATTCAGTTCGGCTTGCGTCTGCGCTACGAGATCCGTCGTCAGTTCGCGCCGTACATCGGCGTGAACTGGGTGCGTCGCATCGGCACCACCGCCGACTACGCGCGGCAGGATCATCAACCCGTTCTCGACCGGCAGATCGTGGCCGGCGTTCGCATCTGGTTTTAAGGGGAAACATCATGAAACAGCACATCAAGCATCACAGCATCACCGTCGCCGTTGTTCTTGGCGTCCTTGCCATCGGTGCAGGCGTGTTCGTGTACTCCGGCCTCTACAACATCGGGGCCGACGATCACCACACCAAGCCGGTCTTCGCGGTCATGCAGACCCTGCGCGAGCGCTCCATTCATGTCCGCTCGGAAGACCTCACGGTTCCGGATCTCAACGATCCCCAGCTGATCCTGAAAGGGGCCGGCCAGTACGCGGCTATGTGTACCCAGTGCCACCTCAAGCCGGGCATGAAGGACTCGGAGCTTCGCCCCGGACTGTACCCGCAGCCACCGAATCTGTCACAGACGCGGGTCGATCCGAAGGACGCGTTCTGGATCATCAAGCACGGCATCAAGATGAGCGCGATGCCGGCATGGGGTGGCAGTCACGACGATCCCACCATCTGGAGCATGGTCGCGTTCCTGCAGAAGCTGCCGGCCATGACGCCGGAGCAATACAAGGACATGGTGGCGAAGGCGCCGCCGGATGAAGACATGGACATGGGCGACGAAGGCGGCCATAGCCACGGTGGGGCTGCTGACGAGGACGCTCACGGTGCTGCCGACATGAAAGACATGGTCATGTCCGGCGAGGCCGGTCACAGCCATGGCGCCGCTCCAGAGGATAGCCATGATCATGCGTCGACCACCGCGCCTGCAGCCGAAACCCCGCTGTCGCTGGATGGAATGAAGCCAAAGGCGGCACCAGAGGCCGAAGCTGTGGCACAGGCGTTCCACACGGCCTTGCAGCATGGCGATCGAACGGCGGTGCTTGCCCTGCTGGCACCTGATGTCACCATCAGCGAAGGCGGGCATACCCAGACGCGTGACGACTACGCGAACGGCCATCTCGGCGAGGACATCGCGTTCCTGAAGAGCGCGAGGATCACACCCGTCTCGCTCGGTTCGATGCCGATGGGCGACACCGCGATGGTCGGCAGCGAGAGCGACATCCAAGCCATGGTCAAGGGCAAGCCGACCATGTTGCGCAGCCGCGAACTGCTCAATCTCAAGAAGGACGGCAAAGACTGGAAGATCGTCTCGATCCAGTGGCAATCCGCACCGGTATCGGGAGAATGACCGTGAAGCGAATGAGCATCTCAGCCATGAATGCAAGAAACGTTTTGTTCGCAGCCATCTCCGTTGTTTCCTTCAGCGCGCTTGGTGCCTGCACCTACCCCGTCGATGCGCAGTCCAGCCAGCCATCCTCCGCGACAATCCATGCCGCAACAGCAAGCTCACCGGCCGCATCGCTTCCAGTCATGCTGGTGCACAAAAGCGCTACGTGTGGATGTTGCGGCGCGTGGGTCGACCATATGCGTGCCGCGGGCTTCAACGTCGACGTGCGCGATGTCGACGACCTCGATTCGGTGAAGAGTCAGGTCGGCATTCCGTTCGGCAAAGGGTCATGCCATACCGCCGAAGTGGGCGGCTATTTTGTCGAAGGCCATGTGCCGGCGCCGGACATCAAGCGGCTCCTGGCTGAAAAGCCCGATGCCAAGGGCCTCGTCGTGCCGGGCATGCCGGCCGGTTCGCCGGGCATGGAGATGCCCGATGGCCGCGTCCAGCCTTACGTGGTTGAGCTGGTCGGCCGCGACGGCACGACGTCCGACTTCGCCCGCCACGGACACTGACACGTCGATCAACGTCAAGCCATTGCCATCGTCATGGGAGGATGCATGAACACCCATCATCACCACACGGGCGCCGACAACCACGGACGTCACACCCAACCCGGCGCAGTGACAACCGCGATCGATCCGGTTTGTGGCATGCAGGTCGATCCACACCAGACCGCCCATCACGCCGAACATGATGGAGTAACGCATCATTTTTGTTCGGCGCGCTGCCTGGAAAGTTTCACGAGGGATCCGGCCAAATATCTGACCCGGCGACCCGATGGTGCCCCCGTGCAGGCACCGACGGGAACGATGTATGTCTGTCCGATGCATCCGCAAGTGCGCCAGGACGGTCCCGGCATCTGCCCGATCTGCGGCATGGCACTGGAGCCGGAAATGCCAGGACTGAACGATGAGGACCATCCCGAACTGCGTGATTTCAGCCACCGCTTCTGGTGGACCTTGCCGGCAACGCTGGTGGTGCTCGTACTGGCGATGTTCGGCCACCACTTCCCCCGATTGCCGGTGGACGCCCGGACCTGGATCGAGCTGGTACTGACCACGCCGGTGGTGTTGTGGGCAGGCTGGCCCTTCTTCGTTCGATGCGTGCAGTCGGTCCGCAACCTCAGTCCCAACATGTGGACCCTGATCGGCATCGGCGTCGGCGCGGCGTTCGGCTACAGCATCGTCGCCACCCTTGTACCGGACCTGTTCCCGGAGTCATTCCACGAACACGGCCGCGTGGGCGTCTACTTCGAAGCCGCCGCGGTGATCGTCTCGCTGACCTTGCTCGGCCAGCTACTCGAACTGCGTGCCCGCTCGAAGACCTCGACTGCCCTGAAAGCCCTGCTAGGGCTGGCCCCCAAGACCGCACGCCGCCTGCGCGACGATGGCGGCGAGGAGGATGTCGAACTCAGCCGCGTTCACGTCGGTGATCGCCTGCGCGTACGCCCCGGCGAAAAGGTGCCGGTGGACGGCGAAGTCATCGAGGGACACTCCCATGTCGACGAGTCGATGCTGACCGGGGAGCCCGTCCCGGTCGAAAAGGCCATCGGCTCCAGCGTGATCGGCGCGACCCTCAACGGCACCGGCAGCCTGGTGATCCGGGCGGAGAAAGTCGGCTCGGCGACCGTGCTGTCGCAGATCGTGCAACTGGTCGCACAGGCGCAACGCTCGCGCGCACCGATGCAGCGCATGGCCGACAAGGTAGCTTTCTGGTTCGTGCTCGCGGTCCTCGCGATCGCCGTCGCGACCTTCTTCGTGTGGGGACTGTTCGGCCCGGACCCGTCGTGGACGTTCGCAGTGCTCAACGCGATCTCGGTCTTGATCATCGCCTGCCCCTGCGCGCTGGGCTTGGCCACGCCGATGTCGATCATGGTGGCGACCGGCCGTGCTGCCGGGGAAGGCGTGTTGTTCCGCGATGCCGAAGCAATCGAGAACCTGCGCAAGATCGATACCCTGATCGTGGACAAGACGGGAACCTTGACCGAGGGACGTCCGGCGTTCCACACCGCGCTCGCGGCCGAAGGGTTCACCGAGCCGGAGGTGCTGCGCCTGGCGGCCAGCCTCGATCAGGGCAGCGAGCACCCACTGGCCGACGCTATCGTCGCGGAAGCCCGCCGTCGTGGCCTGACGCTGGAAACACCGGCGAGCTTCGAGTCGTCCACCGGTATTGGGGTACGCGGCCAGGTGGGAGGCGCCGCCCTGGCGATCGGCAATACCGCGCTAATGCACGAGGTCGGGGTCGATGCCTCGGTTCTTTCCATCCCGGCCGAGGAGCTGCGCCGGGCCGGCGCCAGCGTGATGTACCTGGCGGTCGATGGCGCCCTGGCCGGCCTGCTCGCGGTGGCCGACCCGATCAAGACCACCACCGCAGGAGCCATCGCATCGCTGCACGATGCGGGCCTGAAAATCGTGATGGCCACCGGCGACGGCGTCACCACGGCCCATGCGGTCGCCCGCACCCTAGACATCGACGAAGTCCATGGCGAGGTCCGTCCAAAGGACAAGATCGACCTCGTGCGACAGCTGCAAGCCAAGGGGCACCGGGTGGCGATGGCTGGCGACGGGATCAACGACGCCCCCGCGCTTGCCGGCGCCGATGTCGGCATCGCCATGGGTACCGGTACTGACGTGGCGATGTCGAGCGCGCAGGTGACGCTGGTGAAAGGCGACTTGCGCGGCATCGTGCGGGCACGCTCGATCTCCAACGACACCGTTGCCAACATGAAGCAGAACCTGGGCTTTGCGTTCCTCTACAACGCGCTGGGCGTACCGATCGCGGCCGGCGTGCTGTACCCCCTGACGGGCCTGTTGCTCAGCCCCATGATCGCCGCTTTGGCGATGAGTTTGAGCTCCGTGTCGGTGGTTGCCAACGCATTGCGGCTGGGCCAAAAGCGGCATGGCTAAGATGACCAACGTTGGCGACGCGAGTGAAGACCGCGGTGATCAAGATACCGCCGCGGAACGCGCTCGTTGCAGGGTCATGCCGAGAAATTGCCGCGGCTGTCGTGACCGGAAATGGCGGCGTGTACCCCACGTTCATTTGACCGGAATCAATTGAACCCGACGGGGGCCTCTGCTAAGATGCCCATGTGAAGCGATTCATGCGACCAACTCGACGTATCCGCTTGCGGCTCGTGCTGCTGGCGGTGCTGTCGCTGCTGTTCCAGCAGGTTGCCTTGGCGTCGTATGCCTGTTCGGCCGTGGATATGCCGGTCTCGAACGTGGGCATGGCGATGCATTGCGACGGCATGCCGATGGCGCATGGCCAGCAGAATCAGGCGCTATGTCCGGCACACTGCGCGCATCAGGCGGTGGCAACCCAGGACGCGCACGCGCCTACGGTGCCGCCCTTGGTGATGCCCGCGCTGCTCCCGGCCCCGATCGTGCTTGCGACATCGCCGGCCATCTATGCAGCGCGTGAGCACACCGCAGCGTGGCGACTATCGGGCATCCCGCCCGCGCTGCGTTTCCGCGTCCTGCTGATTTAGACCTCCCGACGTTCCACCGCGGCGGCATGGGCCACCGCGGACGATCGTTTGCGGAGGTTTTATGCGTTTTCTTCCCGCTTGGCGGCGCCTGCGCGCGTCGCGGCTTCTGGTTGTCATTTCGTTCGCGCTGATCGCGCTGCCGCTGCACGCGGCAAGCGACGACACACCTTTGAGTCTCGCTGCGGCAACGCAAATCGCAGCCGTACGCGCGCCACAAGTGCAAGCGCAGTTGCTGCGCGAACAGGCCGCACGACATGACGCTGCGCGCGCCGGGCGTTTGCCCGATCCGCAACTGACAGCGGGTATCAGCAACCTCACCGCGACCGGCCCGCAGGCTTTCAGTGCCTCGGCCGACAGCATGACCATGCGCACCATCGGTCTGATGCAGGAAATTCCCTCGCATCCCAAGCGCGAAGCCGAGAAGGCAGTCGCGAATGCCGGTGTGCAGCTTTCGGCTGCCGATGTCCTCACGGTGCGGCTCGCCGTCAAGCAGGCGACCGCCGGTGCGTGGGTACGTCTGTGGGCGGCGCAAACCGAGTGGAAACAGCTCCAGGATTTGCATGAGCAGTTCGCTCTTGCAGTCCAGCTCGCCAAAGCGAGGCTCCGTGGCGGCCCCGGCAACGCGACCGATGTGCTGGCGGCACGTGCCGCCGTCGTCGAACTCGACAACCGGATCACCGCGGTGGATGCGGAGATCGCCGCTGCGCGCGCCGCGTTGCAGCGATGGCTCGGCGACGACGCCGGTGGCGCACTGGCGGAGGCGCCTGATTTCTCGACGCTGCCTGCCCCTCCGGCGCAACTACTGCACGACCTGGATCGACAAGGCCCGCTGCTGGGCTGGGGCGCACGCGAGGACCAAGCACAAGCGCAGCTCGACTTGGCCAAGGCCGGCAAACGCCCGAACTGGAGCGTTGGCGTGGTGTACGGCAGTCGTATCCACCTTCCCGACATGATCGGCATCGAGGTCGGCGTCAGCCTACCGCTGTTCCCCGGCAACCGGCAGGACCAGGACATCAGCGCGCGCTACGCAGAGCGCGACGCGGTGAAAGACGAGCACGAGGATGCACGCCGCGCGCAGCGCGAGGCGGTTGCAGCGGGCCTTGCCGCGTGGCAAGGCTATGACAAGCAGGTCAACACCTATCGCGACCAGCTGCTGCCGTTGGCCACGGACCGTTCACGCACTGCGCTCGCGGCGTATCGCGGCGGCGGCTCGCTGCAGCCGTGGCTGGAAGCGCGTCGCGATGAAATCGACACGCGCGTGGCCTATGCGCAGGCGCTCGCCGCCTGGGGCACGGCCTGGGCGCAACTGGCTTATCTGCTCCCGGAGCAGAACCTGCCAAGCGTCATCAATTTGCCGGAGCAACTGCCATGAACCGAACCATTACCAACCGTGTTGTGGCGGCGGTTGCCGCGTTGATCCTGCTGGTCGTAGCCGGCGGCATTGGCTACTTGATTGCGCGACAGTCCACGCCCACTGCGCCGAGCAGTACCGCCGCGACGTCGCCATCGTCGGGCAAGAAAGTCTTGTACTGGTACGACACGATGGTGCCGCAGCAGCATTTCGACAAGCCGGGCCTGTCGCCGATGGGCATGCAGATGGTGCCCAAGTATGCCGATGATGGTGGACCCAAGGATGTCATCCAAATCGATCCCACCACCGTGCAAAACCTCGGCGTGCGCACGGCACTAGTCGAGCGGCGGGTGCTGGCTTCGGCCATCAGGGTGCCCGGTACGATCACCTGGGACTTGCGCCAGGCCAGCACGATCAGCGCGCGGGTTGATGCGGTAATCAGCAAGCTTGATGTGCGCGCGCCGTATACCGTGGTCGCTGCCGGCGCACCGCTGGCGCAGTTGCTGGCGCCGCAATGGAACAGTGCGTTGGCGGAATATCGCGCGCTGGAGCAGGCGCGGTCCGCCGACGCGCGCGAGCTGCGCTCCGCAGCGCGGCAACGGCTGCAGGTGTTGGGGCTGACAGCGGCGGATATTCAGTCGTCGCGTCATGGCGCGGATGCGGCGATCACACTGCACGCCCCGCAAGCGGGCGTCGTCACGACACTGGATGTGCGTGAAGGCCAGCGCGTCACTGCAGGCCAGACCCTGATGACCTTGAACGGTCTGTCCACCGTGTGGGTCGAGGCGGCACTCCCGCAGGCGGTGGCCGGCACGGTGCGCAGCGGCACGCCGGTGGGGGTCACGGTCGATGCCCTGCCGGGTCGGTCGTTCCACGGCACCGTGGAAACCTTGCTGTCGGACGTGGATGCGGTGACGCGCACCCAGCGCGCCCGCATCGTGCTCGACAATCCCGACGGTGCCTTGAGTCCGGGCATGTTCGCTACCGTGCAACTCAACCCGACTCCGGACGTGGCCGTACCGGTGGTACCGGACGACGCGCTGATCGCGACGGGCACCCACACGCGAGTCATTCTCGCCGAGGGAGATGGCCACTTTCGTGCCGTATCGGTGCGCATCGGGCGGGCGGCCGGCGGCTATACGGAAATTCTCGATGGCCTCGCGGGTGGTGAGAAAGTCGTGGTCTCCGGCCAGTTTCTGATCGATTCCGAAGCGAGCCTGTCCGGTGCGCTGGAGCGTCTGAATGACGCCCCCACCAAACCGGCGCCGGCCACGAGCGTGCCCATGCCGGGCATGCCGATGGGAGACCGACCATGATCGCCGCCCTGATTCGCGCGGCGATTGCGCATCGCGTGTTCGTGCTGTTGGCTGCACTGGCCTTGGCCCTGATGGGCATGTTCTCGGTGACGCGCACGCCGGTCGACGCGCTGCCCGACCTGTCTGACACCCAGGTGATCATCCGCACCAGTTACCCGGGCCAATCGCCGCAGGTGGTCGAGGATCAGGTCACCTATCCATTGGCCACCACCATGCTCTCGGTACCTGGCGCGACGACGGTGCGCGCCTTTTCGTTCTTCGGCGACTCCTACGTCGATGTGTTGTTCGATGACAGCACTGACTTGTACTGGGCACGTTCGCGTGTGCTGGAGTACCTGAGCCAGGCGCGGGATCGCCTGCCGGCCGGAGTCACGCCTGCCCTCGGCCCTGATGCCACGGGACTCGGCTGGATCTACGAATACGCGCTGGTGGATCGTACCGGTCAGCACGATCTTGGCCAGTTGCGTGCGCTACAGGACTGGTTCCTGCGCTATCAGCTCAAAACCGTGCCGAATGTCGCCGAGGTCGCCACTTTGGGCGGCATGGAGCGCGCCTGGCAGATCGTGCCCGATCCGCAGGCGCTGGCGGCGCGCGGCGTCACCGTGGCGCAGCTGGTCGATGCGGTACGCAGCGCGAACGGCGCCAACGGTGGCTCGGTGATCGAACAGGGCGAAGCGGAACTGATGGTACGCAGCGAAGGCTATCTGAAGAGCCGCGCGGACTTCGAGAACGTGCCGATCACCACCAACGCCGGCGGTGTGCCGGTGCTGCTGCGCGATGTGGCGACGGTGCGGCGGGGCCCGACGTTTCGCCGTGGCATTGCCGAGCTGGACGGGCAAGGTGAAGTGGTCGGCGGCATTATCGTGATGCGCACGGGCAAGAACGCGAAGGCCACCATTGCCGCCGTGAAAGCACGGCTAGCGGAACTGCAGCGCAGCCTGCCGGCCGGCGTCGAGATCGTGCCTACCTACGACCGCTCGCAGCTGATCGACGCCGCGGTGGAGAACCTGTGGAGCAAGTTGTTCGAAGAATTCCTGGTGGTGACGCTGGTCTGCGTGTTGTTTCTGGGGCACCTGCGCTCGGCGCTGGTGGCCGTGATCACGCTGCCGCTGGGCGTGTTGGTCGCCTTCATTGCACTGCATCTGCAAGGCGTCACGGCGAACCTGATGTCGCTCAGCGGTATCGCCATTGCGATCGGCGCGATGGTGGATGCGGCGATCGTGATGATCGAGAACGCGCACAAACATCTGGAACATTGGCGTGACGCGAACGACGGACGTGAACCGCAAGGTGCGCAGCGGTGGTCGCTGATTGCCGAGGCCGCCGCCGAGGTGGGGCCCGCGTTGTTCGTCAGCCTGTTGATCATCGCGCTGTCGTTCGTGCCGGTCTTCGCGCTGCAGGGGCAAGAAGGCAAGCTGTTCAAGCCGCTGGCCTTCACCAAGACCTACGCGATGGCGGCAGCGGCTGGGCTGGCGGTGACGCTGGTGCCGGTGCTGATGGGTTATTTGATCCGCGGGCGCATCCGTGCCGAGCGCGACAATCCGCTCAACCGGGGTTTGATCCATGGCTATCGGCCTCTCCTCGAAGCCGTGCTGCGCTATCCGAAAGCAACCCTGGTGCTGGCCGGTGTGCTGCTGCTCACCGCGGTCATTCCGATGACCAAGCTCGGCAGCGAGTTCATGCCCGCGATGGACGAAGGCACATTGCTGTACATGCCCACTGCACTGCCGGGGCTGTCCGCCGGCAAGGCCTCGCAGTTGCTGCAGTTGACCGATCGCATGATCAAGACCGTGCCCGAGGTTGATCATGTGTTTGGCAAGGCCGGGCGCGCCGAAACGGCCACCGATCCGGCGCCGCTGGAAATGTTCGAGACCGCGATCACCTTCAAGCCGAAGGACCAGTGGCGGCCCGGCATGACGATGGACAAGATCAAGGCGGAACTGGACAAGGCGGTGCACGTGCCGGGGCTGACCAACCTGTTCGTGCCGCCGATCCGCAACCGCATCGACATGCTCTCCACCGGCATCAAGAGCCCAATCGGCATCAAGGTGCTGGGTACCGACCTGGCTACGCTGCAGACTGTGGCCGATCGGATCGAGACGGTGGCGAAGACCGTGCCCGGTGTCAGCTCAGCGATTGCCGAGCGCCCGACCAGCGGCCGCTACGTCGACGTGCACATCCGCCGTGATGTCGCCGCGCGCTACGGGTTGACCCAGGAGCGCGTGCAGCAACTGATCGCAACCGTGGTCGGTGGCGATCCAATCGGTCAGACCGTCGAAGGGCGCGAACGTTATCCCATCGTGGTGCGCTACCCGCGTGCCGAGCGCGATTCCATTGGAGCGCTGCGGCAGTTGCCGATCGTCGCAGCCAACGGTGCGCAGATTACACTTGGCCAGATCGCTGACATTGCCGTTGAAGCAGGACCGTCCATGCTGAAAAGCGAGGGCGGGCAGCTGGCCACGTATGTCTACGTCGATACGGCCGGCAGCGATTTGGGCACGGTGGTGGCCAACCTGCAACGCGCGGTGGCGCAGCAAGTCAAATTGCCGCCGGGTACGACCGTGGCGTGGTCCGGTCAGTTCGAATACCTGGCCAGTGCCATGGAAAGACTCAAGGTGGTGGTGCCGATTGCGCTGGTGATCATTTTTCTATTGATCTATGCCGTTTTCCGACGCGTGAGCGAAGCGGCGCTGATCATGGCCAGCGTGCCGCTGGCACTGGTCGGCGGTCTGTGGTTGATCTGGTTGCTTGGTCATGCGGTGTCGGTGGCCACGATCATCGGCTTCATCGCGCTGGCCGGAGTCGCCGCTGAATTCGGCGTGGTGATGCTGCTGTATCTGCACCATGCCTGGGAGCACCAACTTGCGCTCGATCCCCACGCCGGCCCAGAAGCGCTGGACGAAGCGATTCGCGAGGGTGCCGTGCAGCGCGTGCGCCCGAAGGCAATGACTGTCGCGGTCATTCTCGCCGGTCTGTTTCCCATCCTGCTCGGCCATGGCGCCGGCTCGGAAGTGATGCAGCGCATAGCCGCCCCGATGATCGGCGGCATGGTCACGGCACCCTTGCTATCCATGCTCGTTATACCCGCGGCGTACCGCCTGCTGGTTCGTTATCGGCTGCGTAAAGCCAGCAAGACAAACGCCACACTTCACTCCAACCCACAAGGAAACTGACCCATGAAAAAGCCATGCATTACCCTCGCGATCACCGCTGCGCTGTTCACGGCTCCGGTGTTTGCCAACCCTCAGCAGATGGATCCCAACATGCCGGGCATGGCTGGGATGCATGAAGCCACACCCGCCGATGTGCAGGGCGTGGGCGTGGTCAAGGCGGTCGACACCACCAAGGGCACCCTCACGCTGCAGCATGAGGCGATTGCCGCCATCGGCTGGCCGGCCATGACGATGCCGTTCAAGGTGGCTTCGCCGGAGCTGCTGACGCACGTGAAGGTGGGCGATAAGGTGCAATTCACTTTCCATCAGGCCAGCACGGGTAGCACGGTGACGGCGATCCGTCCGGCACGTTGACAGACCACGTCGCCGGCTGGCCCCAACTGTCGAGGGTCAGCCGGCGGTCGTGAAAGCAGTACCGCCACGCACGTTATGCGTGCGCCTGGCGGTGTTTGTTGTGGTTGTCATTTTTGGAGAACGACCATGAAATCGTTTACTGCTTGTCTCAGCCTCCCGCTGCTGCTCGCGGGCCTTACCATTGGCCGCATCGCGTACGCGACCGATTCCTACACTGATGGCTGGGTTGGCCATGTGGATGGCCCGCGTTTGGATGTCTGTTATCGAGTCACGCCACTGCCAGCGGTTGGTGCGCGACTGGAGGTCCTGCGGACATCCTTCGTGGTTCCAAACAAAGGGCAGCCCCGCCAACAGTTCGCGGTGGCGGGGTATGCCACGGTAACGTCGATCATCGACGCGCATTGCGTACGTGCCGAGCTGACCCAGGGCACGGCGAAGCGGACCGATCACGCGCGGCGCGCGGACTGAGCGGACGCGACGACAAGGCCGCCAAGGCATGCTCCGCGACGGCCCAAAGCGGAGCGGCCAGGGCGTGGATACAACATCCAGCCGATGCGCTTCACCGGCGCGTCATGCCTGTCCGTCCTGCCTGCCGCCATTTCAGCAGGCATGCAACGAGGCGATCAACGGGCAGGACACGCTCACTAAGGGAAAACCCTATTACAGCGAAAGGAGAAGCGGATCCGTTCGGATCGATGAAATTCTCTCCGCGCATAAGGCACGGGCCACGCTTGAAGACAGTTTAGCTTCGATGGGCGAGTTGGTGGAATTTCGCCAGGAGCCGTAGGCCCTATCGCGCATCGTTCGGAGAGTGCCTTCCGCCATCGATGCGTGGAGCCCGCCTATCACTCAGAAGAACGTTTAGGTGTGTCTGTGGGCGCGTTGTAGTGGGTCCAGAGAAGTGATGGTACCTACGGCAGGAGCATCCAATAAAACCTCTTGACTCTGGGGTTAACTTGAAGGTTTAGCCTGTGACTATCGCGATATGGCCCGACAGCGGTTCGCCCCGCTGCCGCGCCGAGAGAGTCGAGGGCGATAGCCATTCAAGGAGCAAACCATGAACACGAAGCGCAAAGTGGAAGTATTCAGTGCCGGCTGCGCAGTCTGCGATGAGGCAGTTGCGCTGGTCGAGCGTGTGGCCTGTTCGTCCTGCGAGGTCACCGTGCACGACATGAAGGACATCAACGCCGCCAAACGGGCAAAGACCCTTGGCATTCGATCGGTGCCAGCCGTGGTCATCGATGGCAAGCTCGCGGCCTGCTGTGAAGGACGCGGGATCGACGAAGCGATCCTGCGCGTTGCGGGTCTGGGTCGGTCCTTATAACCGGTGGGTGACCAGCCGGAGCGTCGCCGAAAGGCTCCTCGGCCGGTCACCCCTTATTTCTTTGAATTGCCCATCACTATCGAGATCATCATGTTCACGATCGGCAAACTGGCCGGCCTCGCCACCATCAGCACCGAGGCCTTGCGCTACTACGAGCAGGAAGGGTTGATCGTGCCGGATGCGAAGAGCGACGCCGGCTACCGGCTCTACCGCCCGGAGTCCTTGCAACGCGTCGGCTTCATTCGTCAGGCGCAGCAATGTGGTTTCACGCTGGCCGAAATTCGCGAGCTGCTGGCATTGCGATCTGAGCAGGCCGCATGCTGCGGGGACGTGCGCCGACTTGCCGTCGAAAAAAAGTTGCAGATCGAAGGCAAGATACGGCTCATGAAATCAATGTCGAAAGCACTCGACAAACTGATCAACGATTGCAGCGAGGAAAGTCATCCCGTCGTCGAGTGCCCGATCCTCGCTGGGCTGGAAAAAGCCAACATTGCAACGACGGCCGGCCGATGACTGCATGAAGCTCGAACTTTTCTACTCGCCTGGCTGCGCCCGCTGTGCCGAGGCGCGCGCTGGCCTCAAGGTCGCTGCATTTGAGATCGTCGCGGACTTGGACTGGCGGGAACTCAATGTGCTCGATGAGCTGGACTACGCTGTGGAATTGGGCGTTCTGACGCTGCCGGCGGTCGCCATCGACGGCGAGCTTGTCTTCACATCGTTGCCCACCCGACGGCAGCTCTGTGCAGCGCTTTCCGAACGCTGCAAGGAAGTGAATTGACGTGGACGTCGACTCGCTTCGCCTCGCTCTTGAACATGCGGGTATAGCTGCCGTCGTGACCAGTTTTCTTGCGGGCCTAGTTTTCAGTTTCAACCCGGTGGCGATGGCTGCCATCCCGGTCTCGCTGGCCTATGTGACCAAAGCCCGCACGAGCCGGCAGGCGTTCGTCTTCGCCGCCATGTTCATTCTCGGGATGATCGTGATCCATGTCGTGCTCGGCCTCGTCGCCGGGTTCGGCGGCTTGGGCGTGCAGAAGCTGCTGGATCGCAAGTGGGGCGTGCTGATCGGTCCGGTGCTGATCGTACTCGGACTGATGTGGCCGGGATGGCTACGCATTCCGCTGCCTGCATTCACCTTCAAAGTGAAGCGCCCGAACAGTTCCTTCGGCGCGTTCCTTCTGGGCATCCCTTTTTCAATCGCGATCTGCCCGATATGCACGCCGGCGTTGGCCGTGCTGTTGGGGGTGGTAGCAAGTCTCGGATCGCCCTGGTTTGGCGCACTGCTGTTGCTGGCCTTTGCATTGGGGCGTGCCGTACCGCTGGCCGTGGGTGCGTGGTCGCTGGGCTGGCTGGAGAACCTCCGGTTCGTCTCGGCCTACCGTCGTGTCTTCGAAATTGCCGGTGCGGCGACCCTCATCGCTACGGGGCTGTACATGCTCAATGCGTACTTCTTCTGGTTACCGGCTTTGGCGAGCTGAATTGACGTCAAGGACACGAGCTTCCCGTAGAGCGAACCAGACAGCCCATCTCGAATGATTTGATTGCGCACATAGGCGAAACCTGATGCTGACCACAAGCGACGAACGCGAACGCCTGCTCAGGGCGCTTGCGCTGGCAACCTTTATCATCTTTTTTCAGGCTTACATGGTGGCGCCGATCATTCCGGTGCTGTCGACGAGCTTTGGAACGTCCATCCAAGCGATTGGCGTGATTGTTCCCGCTTACCTCATCCCTTACGGCGTGGCGACGCTGGTCTTTGGTCTCCTTGCGGATCGAATCGGCATTCAGCGTCTCATCTTTGCGTCGCTGGCTATGTTCGCGGTGCTTACGGCACTCACCGCAGGCGCGCAATCGATCGCGCAGCTGACCCTGTGGCGTACCCTGACCGGCCTGGGTGCCAGTGGCGTCGTGCCGCTCGCCGTGGTGCTCATCGGCAGCCTGTATCCGTACGAACAACGTGGACGGCCCCTCGGCTGGCTGTTCGGAGCAATGGCCGGTGGCATGGCTTTCGGCTCGACTTTCGGTGCCGTGCTGGAGCCTCTGCTTGGTTGGCGCGGCCTCTTTGTTTTGGTCGCCTTGGCCGCCGTGGGTGTGTTCGTGGTGCTGCTGCTCCGCCGTTCACTTATTTCGTCGAGGAGGAAGGCTGTTCCCGAGACGATGGGAGAGCTATTCCTCGGATATCGCGATCTCATCGGCACTCCGCGGGGGCAGCGCACTTATGGCTATGTTTTCGTCAATTCGATTTTTCACTCTGGCGTCTTCACGTGGCTCGGTGTCTATTTCGAGCAGCGTTACGGTCTTGGCCCGGTAGGGATTGGTGTAGCCCTGCTCGGCTACGGGATTCCTGGTTTCTTGTTCGGCCCGCTGATCGGCCGGGCCGCCGACCGCTGGGGGCGCGCCAGGTTGTTGCCCATCGGGCTTGGGTTGGGTGCCCTAGGTGCAGCTACCCTGATTTTCAACGGTCCCCTGATACTCGCGATTGTGGCCGTGACCGTCCTTTCTCTCGGCTACGACATGACGCAGCCCCTCTTCGGGGGCATCGTCACCGCGCTTGGAGGAAAGCGCCCGGGACAGGCGATGGGCTTGAACGTCTTCGCACTATTCGCTGGATTCGGCGTGGGTAGCCTCCTGTTCGGCGAGGCGCTTCGGCTTGGGTTCGGGATGGCGCTTGGCATCTTCGTCATGGTTCAAGCGCTGGCGACCGCGCTGTCCATCGGATGGTTCAGCGCGGAGGTTCCAGTCAACAGAGTCAACAGCTAGCCCGCCAGCGCAAAACCCACGGATATGGATCGAATACATATCCTTGATCACTGGTCTGTTGGCGGGGCCGCGTCGCTTAAACGGCTGCTCCAGCGGGGGAGTAGAGATTGGGAAGCCACGGTTCGGTGCCATCTGGCTCGTAACAGAGTGCCAAGATACTTTCTTCTTCGCTTTTCTATTCCTCATCGGCCCACTGGCACGTGTCCGAAGTTTCATTTCAGAGGTTCGCACCACGCCGTACGCAGACGTCACAGGCCGATAAGCGCTACGTCTGATGCAAAAAATTCAAGGTCGGGCAATGCTCCCCACGCGGCGCATGCGCGCAGTCGTCGGCGAGCTGCATAAGTTCCGTTTCCAGCCGCTTCAGATCCTCCAGCTTGCGGCGCACATCGAGGAGTTTGTGTTCGGTCATTCGACGCGTCTGCTCGCAGGCTCGTTTGCCCTTGAGGTGGAGAAGTCCGGCAATCTCGTCCAGCGTGAAACCCATGGTCTTGGCGCGTCGAATGAACTGAAGACGCGCCAGATCCTGGTGTTCATAGCGACGCACACCGCCCAACGGGCGCTCGGGCTCACGCAGCAGGCCCACCCGCTGGTAGTAGCGCACGGTCTCGATGTGGACGTCGGCGGCCAGGGCCAGCCGGCCGATGGTGAGGGCGGAAGTCATGCTTGACTCCGTAGTTGGGTACGGAAGTTAGTATGCGCTCATGAATACGTTACCAGCCAAATCGTCGCTACCCGCCGTGATCGTCGCGCTGCTCGCGGCGATCGGGGCATCCGTGTGTTGCGTGGTACCGCTGGTGCTGGTGTTGCTGGGCATCAGCGGGGCGTGGATCGCCTATCTCACGGCGCTCGATCCCTGGCGTCCATGGTTCATCGCGGCCACTTTGCTTAGCCTTGGTCTCGCGTTCTGGACGCTGTATGGGCCATGGTCGCGTTGCCGCACCGAGGGCACCTGCGTCGAGCCGACGGTCTTGCGGCGGCGGCGGTTTTGGCTGTGGACAGCCACCGTGCTGACCGTGCCGTTGTTGCTGTTTCCCTATTTCATTGGCTGGTTTTTGTAGGAGACGAACGATGCGTCAGTGGCTATTCGTAATGGTCGCCATCTTGGGGCTGGGCATGGCTCATGCGGCAACACCCACCACGGCCGTGCTGCATGCGGCGAACATGACGTGCCCGAGCTGCAGTGTGACGATCAAGAAAGCCTTGAGCCGCATAGCGGGTGTCACGAGCTCGAAGGTCGATCTCAAGGCCGAGACTGTCACTGTGACGTTCGATGCCGATCGCACGACGGAGTCGACACTGGCGCGCACGGTTACCGAGGCGGGTTTTCCGGCTACGGCGCAAAACCATGGCGGTTGAGCCCATCCTGCAGAGCACGCTGACGTGCCCGCATTGCGACCATCAGGCCACCGAGACCATGCCGACCGACGCCTGCCAGTTCTTCTACGACTGTGAGGGCTGCGGCGAATTGCTCCGGCCCAAGGCGGGCGACTGCTGCGTGTTCTGCTCGTACGGCAGCGTGCCGTGTCCGCCGATCCAGCAACAGAAGTCGTGCTGCGGGTAGACCATCCTTCATAGGGGTCAAACGGTGCCGGTAGGGGGTTGTCTGAATTCATCACGACCGGCGCCCAAGTGAAATTGTCTAACAGCGTGGCTGTCGTATAGAATCATGGGATGTATCGGTCTGCGCCATCACTGCTGACTCGCCTGCGCCGCCACCGCGGATTGTGGGTGTTGGCCGTGGCCGTGTTGCTGATCAAACTGGTCAGCGGATCGATCTGCGTGGCCGATGGACCGGGAGCGCGATTCGCGTCGGCGACCGCTGCTGCCCCGACCACCCTGTTGGCGGACACCGCCGTCAGTTCGGTATCGGCTGACGATGCGAACTCCTGTCTTCTGGGTGAAGGGCGCAGTTGCCACTGTGCCTGTGCCCATTCGGTGACGTTCCCCGTCAGCGCATCGCTTCCCATCGCCATGATGGAAGCACGCTTCGCACCGCTCACCCTCCATTCGGGATTCACGCCGGCCACGACCGGCCCGCTGCTGCGCCCTCCGATCGCCTGAAACCGCTCCGTTACGCGACGCCACCGCCGGTGCAGTTCGTCGCTTCGTGACCGTTTTCAGGAGATCGCTTCATGTCTGTTTTTCGTTCGGTGCCCATCGGCGCCGTGTGTCTGTTGTACGCGGCGATGCTCAGTGCCGCGCCCGTATCCCCTTTCTCCCCACCGGTAGCTCCCCTGCCGACATCGTTGTCGACGTCGCCCTTGCAGGATGCGGTGCGCCGTATCTGGCAAGCCAGTCCCGAGGTGCAGGCCGCGCGCGCGGATCTGGATGCTGCCCAGGCCCGTGCGCGTGCCGCTGCGCAGCCGCTGTACAACCCCTCGCTGTCGCTTGATGCGGAGAATGCCGACGCCAATCGGCGCACGGCCGGCATCAGCCTGCCGCTGGATCTGTCCGGCAAACGCCGCGCTCGCGCCAGCCAGGGCGAGGCCGACCTGCTGGCGGCCGAAGCTGGCTACAACCTGCTGCGTCGCGATGTGGCCACCCGCTGGCTGAAAGCCTGGTCGACGGCCGCACTCGCAGCCCGACAGAGCGAACTGGGGCAACGCCGCCTGGCGCTGATGAAGCGCTTCGATGACTTGGCCGCACAGCGGTTGAAGGTGGGCGACATCAGCAGCCCCGAGCGCGATTTGGCCGGCCTGGCCTTGGGCGAGTCGCAGGTGCAACAAGCCACGCTCGCGAGCAACGAAGCGGCGGCCCGTGCCGAGTTGCTGGCCATCAGTGGCGATCAGCTGACCGCGCTGCCACCGTTGCCAGCCGGCATGCCACCAGTGGTGGGCAGCGTCACGCCGTTGCCTGTCGATGAGCTGCCCGAACTGCGACAGTCCCGTGCCCAGCAAGCCAGCGCCGAGGCAGGCGTGCAAGTCGCCCGTCGCGCCCGCATCCCCGATCCCACGCTGAGCCTGACCGGTGGACAGGTGCGCAGCGGACCGCGCACCGATCAGGTGATTGGCCTGAGCGTATCCATTCCCTTGCCGGTGCTCAACACCGGTCGTGCGGAAGTGGAGGCCGCCCGTGCGGAAGCCGATGCGGCCGCCGCCGGCGTGCGCTCGCGCCAGTTTGTCCTGCGTGCGGGGTTGCAGGAAGTGCAAGCGCGCTATGCCGCCTTGCGCAACGCCGCCGAGGCGTTCCGCGGCGGTCGCGCCGCCGCGTTCGAGGATCGCACGGCATTGCTGGAGAAGCTCTGGCGCGCTGGCGAAATCAGCACCTCCGATTACCTCGTACAGCTCAAGCAGAGCCTGGACACTGCGTTGTCCGGCCAGGAACTGGAAAGCCAGACCTGGCAGACCTGGTTCGACTACCTCACCGCTGCGGGCCGTCTCACTGACTGGCTCGATGGCCGCACTCAGGGCGGCCCTACTCAGGACAGCCTTAATCAGGATATCCCCCGATGAATCTCTCTCTTCTGAAACGCAGCCTGCTGGGCGTGGTGCTGCTGGCGGCACTGGCCGGCCCCGTCATGGCGCAGGAACCGGCACCCGCTAATCCGCTCGCGCTGGATGCCAAGGCGATCAAGGACGCTGGCATTGTCCTCGACAAGGCCGCCCCGCGTGCCTTGACCGATGAACTGAAAGCCCCCGGCGAAGTGAAAGCCGATGCGTATTCCACCGTACTGGTGTCGCCGCGCGTGGAATCGCAGGTGCTGGCTCGCAAGGCCAAGCTTGGCGACGTGGTGAATGCCGGCGCGCCGCTGGTGGTGCTTTCCAGCGTGCAGGTGGCCGAGACACAGGGTGCGTTGATCGTGGCCGAACAGGACTGGCAACGGATCGCCTCGCTCGGGCCACAGGCGGTTTCGGCACGGCGCTACAACGAAGCGAAAGTGCAGCGCGATCAGGCGCGCGCTAAGCTGCGCGCCTACGGGCTGTCCGACGACCAGATCGGCGGCTTGCTGCGCAAGGGGTCGGCCGGTGCGGATGGCAGCTTCGAGTTGCTCGCGCCGGCCGCCGGTCGCGTCACCACCGACGAGTTTCTGGTCGGTGAGCGGGTGGAGCCCGGCCGCACCTTGTTCACCTTGGTCAAGGAAGATTCGGTCTGGGTCGTGGCGCAAATGACACCGGCCGACGCCGAACGGGTCAAGCCCGATGCCCAGGCCCGCATCCTCGTGCACGACACCGCGATCCCCGGCAAGGTCGTGCAGCGCTCGCATCAGACCGATGAGCGCACGCGCACGGTGCCGGTGCGCATCGAGGTCGACAATCGCAAGGATCTGTTGCATCCGGGTGAATTGGTCGAGGCGCGCATCGCCGCCGGCAGCGTGGTGCAAAAGCTGGCGGTGCCCGCCGAAGCGATCGTGCTGCTGCAGAACCAGCCGACCGTGTTTATCGCCAAGGGCAAGGGCGAGTTCGAGCCGGCCCCCGTGATGGTCGGCGACACGCGTGATGGCTGGACCGTAGTCACCCTGGGCCTCAAGGCCGGCGACACCTATGTGCGGAGGGGAGCCTTCGCCCTGAAGGCACGCTTGTTGCGCTCGCAGCTGGGAGAAGAATGATGCTGGAACGTCTGGTTGAATTCTCCCTGCGTTACAAGGTGCTGGTGCTGATCCTTTTCGTGGTGATCGGCTTTCTCGGCTTCCAGGCGGTGCGTCAGCTGCCCATCGACGCGTTTCCCGACGTCACGCCGGTGCAGGTCAACGTCTACACCGAAGCCTCGGGGCTGGCGGCGGAGGATGTCGAGCAACTGCTCACCACCCCGGTGGAGTCGGCACTCGCCGGTTTGCCCAAGGTGGAACAGATTCGCTCGGTGAGCCTGTTCGGTTTGTCGTATGTGTCGGTCTATTTCGACGACAGCATGGACATCTACTTCGCCCGTCAGCTGGTCAATGAACGGTTGCAACAGGTCGGCGATCGCCTGCCGGCGGGTTATGGCAAGCCCGAAATGGGACCGAACACCTCCGGTCTCGGCCAGGTGTTCTGGTACACCGTCGAACGCGCCGACGACCAGCTCAAGGGTGCCACCGCCGGTACGGCGCCGAACGACATGGACCTGCGCACGCTGCAGGACTGGACCATCCGTCTGATCCTGCGCACCGCTCCCGGCGTCGATGACGTCACCTCCTGGGGTGGGCAGGAGAAGCAGTTCCAGGTGCGCATCGATCCGATGAAGCTGATCGCGCACAAGCTCGGGTTCAAGCAGGTGATCGAGGCGCTGCAGGCGAACAACGCGCAGGTCGGCGGCAACTTCGTCGACGTCGGGCGCGAACAGTATCTGGTGCGTGGACTGGGGCTGATCCAGAACGCGAAGGATCTGGGCAACATCGTGCTCAAGACCGAAGACGGCACGCCGGTCTACGTGCGTGACGTCGCCACGATCACCGAAGCAGGTGCGCCCCGCACCGGTGCCGTGACCCGCGATGGCAAGGAAGTGGTGATGGGCCAAGCGCTGGCGCGCATTGGCGAGAACGCCAAGAGCGTGGTCGATGCGGTCAAGGCCAAGCTCGACACGGTCAAGCAGGCGCTGCCACCCGGCGTCGTGGTCAAGCCGGTGTACGAGCGTACCGAGCTGGTCAACGCCGCCGTGGAGACCGCGGTGCGGGCGTTGATCGAGGGCTCGATCCTGGTGGCACTGGTACTGTTCCTGTTCCTGGGCGAGTTTCGCAGCGCGCTGGTGGTGGTGGTGGCGTTGCCGTTGGCGATGCTGATTGCCTTCATCTGCATGAATCAGGTGGGGCTGTCGGCCAATCTGATGTCGCTGGCGGGCCTGGCGATCGGTATCGGCATGATGGTGGATGGCGCCGTGGTGATGGTGGAAAACGCCTACCGCATCATGGCCGAGCGCAAGGCGCATGGCGGCCCGGTCGATCGCACGTCCGCGGTGCTGGCCGCGGCGCGCGAGGTGGCCAATCCAATGGCGTTCGCGATCCTGATCATCATCGTGGTGTTCCTGCCGCTGTTCAGCCTGCAAGGGCTGGAAGGCAAGATGTTCAAGCCGATGGCGTTCAATATCAGCTTCGCGATGGCCGGCTCGCTGATTCTCGCCTTGACGTTGATACCGGTGCTCGCCGCGCTGGTGTTGAAGCCGAAGGAAGAGAAGGACACCTGGCTGGTGGCATTCCTGAAACGCCACTACGCCACGGTGCTCGCCTGGGCGCTGGCGCGCCGCAAGCTAGTGCTGGGCATCGCCGCCGGAGCCTTGGTCGGCAGCCTCGCGCTGTTCCCGTTCCTCGGCAAGGAGTTCATGCCTAACCTGAAGGAAGGCGCCATCATGTGGCGCATTACCTCGATTCCCTCGGCGTCGCTGGATGAGTCGATCAATATCTCCAAACAGGTGTCGGCGCTGATCAAGCAGAAATTCCCGGAGGTGGACACCACTCTGGCGATGATCGGGCGCGCTGAAAAGGGCGAGACCGCCGACGTGAACTACATGGAGGTATACACGCCGCTGAAGCCGAAGGATCAATGGCGCAAAGGCGAAACGCTGGACAGCATCGAGGAGGCGATGCAGAAGGAATTGTCGGCGGCCTTGCCCACTGCCGTGGTGAGCTATACCCAACCCATCCAGATGCGCATCGAGGAATTGATCTCCGGCGTGCGTGCCACCCTGGCCCTGAAGATCTACGGCGAGGACCTGGGCGAGCTGGACCGGCTCAGCAGCCGCATTAAGGACGCGCTGGCCGGGGTGCCTGGTGTAGCAGACCTGGCGTTGGAGGCAAACATCGGCAAGCCACAAATTCGCATCAAGGTGGATCGCGACGCGCTGGCCCGCTACGGCCTCAACGCCGACGACGTGCTGACCGTGGTGAAGAACGGCATCGGCGGCGAGCCCGTGACCACGCAGCTCGATGGCGTGAAACGCTTCGACATCACAGTCCGGCTGGACGATGCCGACAAGGCATCCTTGCCGGCGATCCAGCGCATCCCGATCCGCACCGCCAGTGGCGCACTGGTACAGCTGTCGCAGGTGGCCGAGGTCAGTGACGCCGAGGGTTACTCGTTCATCCGTCGTGAGCAGTTGCAACGCTACGCCGTGATCCAGATGGACGTGCGTGGTCGCGACATCGACGGCTTCGTCAAGGAGGCGAATGCCGCGATCTTCAAAAAGGTGCATCTGCCCACCGGCTACTACAGCGAATGGGGTGGCGCATTCGAGAACCAGCAGCGGGCCTTGAAACGGTTGTCGCTAATCGTGCCGGCGACAATCTTCTTCATCTTCGTGCTGCTCTACACCGCGTTCAACTCGGTGAAGTACGCCGCGCTGATCCTGGCCAACGTACCGTTCGCCACCATCGGCGGCATCGTCGGACTGGCCATCACCGGGCAATACCTGTCGGTGCCCTCGGCGATCGGCTTTATCGCGGTGTTCGGCGTGGCGATGTTGAACGGCATCGTGCTGGTGAGCTTCCTGAACGAGCAACGCGAGAAAGGGCTTTCGGTTCGGGAGGCGGTGGTTCGCGGCACGGCGTTGCGCATGCGACCGGTGATGATGACCGCCAGCGTCGCGATCCTGGGCCTGGTTCCGATGCTGCTCTCCAGCGGTGTGGGTGCGGAGACCCAGCGACCGCTCGCCACCGTGGTAGTGGGCGGCCTGATTACCTCGACCCTGCTGACGCTGGTACTGCTGCCGGTGCTCTATGACTGGATCGAAGAACGCGCCGCGCGGCGCCTGGCCAAGGAGACCACCCCATGAAAGAAGTAAAGGCATTCATCCACCGCGGCCGCGTCGTCGACGTCATTCACGCCCTGGAGGACGCTGGGTTCGGCTACCTGTCCGTCAGTGACGTCAAGGGCTTGTTGACGGCGCTCAGTGCGCAAGAACAGGTCTATTCGATGGAACTGGGCGAACGCGTAACCCGACAGATCAAGCTGGAGGTGTTCTGCGAAGACGACCAGGTGGATCGAGCCGTACAACTGATTCGCCTGCACGGACGCACCGGCCAGAGTGTTGCGGGCTGGGTCTACCAGAGCACGGTGGATCGGGCGTGGCCGATCGACGGGCGTGTGGATAACGACTAATCGGGGCAGCGGGAGTACTCACGTCGCTGCATCGGTGTCATTTCATAACACGGCGGCGGCCGCGTAGAGTGGTCGCCGCCATGAGGGATTCCAATACCTGAAGCATGCATCCAATCCATCGGGTTACCGGCTCATGTCTGATACGTGTTGTGCCACCACCATCGATATTGCCGCGTTGCAGGCGCGGCAGCGTCGGGTGTTGATGATCGTTCTGGCGATCAACCTCGCTACTTTCACGATGATGCTGGCCGCGGCGATCTACAGCGGTTCGTCGTCGCTGCTGTCCGGCGGGTTGGACAATCTTGGGGATGCGCTCACCTACCTCTTGAGCCTTGCGGTTGTTGGTGCCAGTGACCGCGCGAAGGCCCGGGTGGCGCTGTTCAAGGGCGCACTGATTCTTGGTGCGGCGCTTGCAGTCGCCATCCAGATTGGCTGGCGTCTCCTGCATCCTGGCGTGCCGATCTTCGAGGCGATCGGTATCGCCGCCTTGCTGAACCTGGTCGCCAATGCCGCATGCCTGCGCCTGCTGCTGCCTTACCGCAAAGGCGACGTCAACATGGCCTCGGCCTGGGAATGCTCGCGCAATGACGTGTTCGAAGGTGTCGCCGTGCTGGCAGCGGCCGCCGGCGTCGGCTTCTTCGGCGCCGGCTGGCCCGATCTGCTGGTTGCGTCGGCGTTGTTGTTGATGTTTCTGCGCTCGGCATGGCGGGTGTTCCGCATGGCGTGGCGAAGCTACGTGAGTGGAGACAACTGATGAATGCCGGGCACGATCATGTGGGTACGGAGATCAGGCACGAGACGCCGCTGTGGTGGGCACTCGGCCTGACCAGTATGTTTCTTGTCGCCGAGATCATCGGCGGTCTGCTTACCAACAGCTTGGCCTTGTTGTCGGACGCGGCACACATGGCGACCGATGTGATCGCGCTGACGATCTCGCTGACCGCCGTGCGCCTGGCACGACGTCCCCCCGATGCGAAACGCACCTATGGTTACGCGCGCATGGAAGCCATCGGCGCACTCGTCAATGGTGGCTTGCTGTTCCTCGTCGCCGGCTACATCTTGTGGGAGGCGGTGCGGCGTTTCAGCGAACCGCCGTCGGTGGCCTCCACCGGCATGCTGGTGATCGCGGTGCTCGGGCTGGTGATCAACCTCATCTCGATGCGATTGCTCAAGGCCGGCAGCGGTGAAAACCTCAACGTGAAAGGCGCCTATCTGGAAGTTTGGGCCGACATGATCGGTTCGGTCGGCGTAATCATCGGCGCGTTGATCATCAAGTTCACCGGCTTTTACATTGCCGATCCAATCATCGCCGTGTTGATTGGTCTGTGGGTGCTGCCGCGGACATGGACATTGCTGCGAGAGGCCGGGAATGTCCTGATGGAGGGGACGCCTCGTGGCGTCGATACTGAACGGGTCCGCGCCGAAATGCTGGCCACTCCGGGCGTGGCTGCGCTGCACGATGTGCACGTATGGGCGCTCAGCAGCACGCGTTCGGCGATGGCGGCGCATGTGATCATGGATGGCGACGCATCAGACGCAGAAGCGCTGCGGCTCCGGCTGGCGCAGATGCTGGAGGCGCGCTTTGACATCCATCACGTGACGCTGCAGGTCGAAACAACGTCGTGCGGGCTGGGGTGCGAGGAGCCGCAAAAGGTTTGACCTCACACAGTCGCTTTGCCAAACCGCGAGCCCGGTGCCGCTTCCACGCGATGACTCCCCGTCGGCGTGGCGTGGCTGCGGCGGGAACCGTCGTCCTGTCTCAAGCCTGCGCACGTCATTGTGCGTGCGATGCCGATGAACCTGGGCGATCGCGTGCGCCGCTGGCGACGCTGGCCACGGTGGAAGGCCGACAGTATGCGCGGCTACGTGGTCACCGCCGTTGGACGGCGTGGGGCTGGCTCGCAACCCCAGCCCAGCCACTCAGCATGGCCAGCCCACCTATCGCGAGGGCTCCCAGCATATCGCCGGGATAATGCACGCCCAGGTAGATGCGTGCCCATGCCATGAGCAGACCAAGCAGTGCGATCCCGATGCCCCAAACTCGGCTGCGTTGATTCAGCAACAGTATGCCGGCGACGACCCACTGCACGGTCAGGTGGTCGCTGGGAAAGCTGCCGGTCGCCGCATGGGAGACCCATGCTTGGCCGACACCGGCCACGAAGGGGCGCGCTCGATCCCAGACAGCGCCGATGACCAGATTCAGGAGTAGTGCCACGGCAGCGACACCCACCGCTTTCAGGGCGATCGAGCGCATCGACCACCGAGGAAACATCAGCATCGTCCCAAGGAGAGCAGCGGTCAGGATCAACGGCCCATCGGCCAGACCGCGCGCCAGATGCAGCATCGCGGGCGACGGCGGTGTAGACGGATGGATGGCGTGGAACAGTCGAAGGTCAACGGCATACACCACCGGGCCAAGCCCCAATGCCGGAGCGGTCATGGTTTGACGATCGATTCGCTGGCGGCAACCCGCGCTTCCTTCGCTTCGCGCAGAATGCCCAGCGCCTCCTTCAGTACATAGCAGGCGATGGCCGTACCGATCACCAGATCAGGCACCGCGCTGTGCCATAGAAGCACCAGCACACCGGAGACGATGACCGCCAAGTTCGCGAGGACATCGACCCGGGTAAATAGCCAAGTCGCTCGCAAATGCACCTCACCATGACGAAAGCGTTCCAGCAAGCGCAGCACCGTGGTGTTGACGACGAGAGCCACCAAGGCGATGCCCGTCATCCATAAGCCCTCGGGGTGGCTTCCCATCACAAGGCGCCACACGACACCGAGCAAGACGCCTAGCCCCAGCACCAAAAGCAGTGTTCCGCTCAGTTGTGCCGCCGAGGCCTTGAAGCTCGCGCTGCGCGCCCACGCCAGCAGGGCGATGCCGTAGGCACTCGCATCGGCCAGCATATCCAGCGAGTCGGCGATCAATCCCATCGACTGGGCGATCAGCCCCGCGACGATGCCGACCACGAACATCGTGGCATTGAGCCCCAAGGCGACGCGCAGAATTCGGCGTTCCGCTTCATTGGTCGCTTGCACGTGGCAGCCGCAGTCGCTCATGTCTTGTCGCCTTCAGTCTGCATCGGGGAGCACTTCCCGAGTCGTTGGAGGTGACGGGAGTCGTTGACGGCCACGACGGATATTGAACACGAATCCGACAGCCAGCAGCACCAAAATCGCCAACTGGGCCAACAAGGATTGCCAGGTCGGATAGATGCCCAGCAATTCGATATGCGGCACTGGCGCCACGCTCACCGCGACCCAGCCGGCCTCCTGCAGGGCGGCGATACCTTTGCCAGTCAGCACGATGGCGAGCACGGCGATCAGCGCCGAACTGGCGGAGAAGAATGTGCCGATCGGCAGCCGCCGGCTGGTGCGCAGCAGCACCCAGGCGATTAGCCCCAGCACCGCGGCACCGGCGGCGATGCCGCTGAGCAGCCACACTTCCTGGCCGTCGTTCCACAACGCAGCGTAGAACAGGATGCTCTCGAACACCTCGCGGTACACCGAGATGAAGGCCAGTCCGAACAGGAACCACGCCGAACGTCGGTTGAGCGCGGCCGCCATCTTTTCCTTTAGATACGCCTGCCAGCGACCACCGATGCTCTTCTGGTGCATCCACAGACCGACCCCGAGCAACACGAACGCCGCAAACAGCGACGACAGTCCCTCGGTCAATTCACGACCGGCACCGCTGATGGAGATCGCATAGCTGGCGATCGCCCAGGTGATGCCACCGGCCACGAGCGCAAGGATCCAGCCCGCATGCACGTAGCGCAGCGCTTCGGGTCGCGCGGCCTTGCGTAGAAAAGCGAGCAGTGCGACCACGACCAGCAGGGCTTCCAGACCCTCGCGAACCAGGATGGTGAAGGCACCCAAGAAGATGGCGGCCGCATCGCTCGCCGCATCGGCGGTGACTTCCTGTGCGCGTACCAACAGACCATCAATGGCATCGGCCTGTTTCACCACCGACTCCACGGGAGTGTTACCCGACAATGCGCTGCGATAGGCACCCATCGACGTTTCGAGCTGGGCGCGCAGCGCGCTGTCACGTGCATTGAGTTGCGGTTCGACCGGTTCCACGCCATCGAGGTAGGCGGATAGCGCCAGCTGGGTGGCTTGCGTCTTCGCACCAGCACGGTAAGCCGTCAGGCTCGCCGCCAGTCGCGCCCGTGCCAGGGGGATGCCGGCCAAGGCCTGCTGCTGGATGACGTCAGGGTGAGCTCGCAAGTAACCCACGATCGTCCGAGCACGCTCTGCACCAAGAGTAGGTGTCAGCTGCGCAACACGCGCACGCGACAGCTCCTTCAGATCCGCGATCTGCGCTCGCGCGGCAGTGTCGTGTTGCCAGGTATCGGCACCGGCGACCGCTTCCTTGGCGTAAGCCAGCGAACCCACGTAGTACGCCAGCGCCCAGCGGTCATCGGAAGAGAGTTGCTGCGCGTAGCTCGCCATCGGCGTGCCTGCCACGCCCTGGCTGATCACCTCATACAACGACAGCGCGCTGCGTTGATCGGCCCGCGTCTGATCGGTGAAGTTCACCGGTCGGGGCGATAGCAGCAGGCCAGCGGGCCCGTCACCGTGTCCGGTGGCGCCATGACAAGCGGCGCACTGGTTTTGATAGAGCGTTGCCCCGCGCGCCAGATCGGGAGCGCGTTCCGGTGCGGTCGGCACCGGGTACGCCTGCAGCAACGCATCGGCCAGTGCATGCGCCTGCGTCGCCACCTGCGCGGGTGTCGCCTTGGCCTCGACCGAGGCCACCAACGTATCGGCTTGTTGCAATAGTGCCGGTGTGGCGACGGTCGGTGGCAACGCGGCGATACGCGATCGCGCTGTCGCCGTGAACTCCCGCATCTCGGCGTACTCGGACGTGCTGATCACAGCGCCATCCTTCACCGCGCCCGCGTAATCGGTCGCCAGGTAGTCGAGCATCTGCCAGGTCTGCGGGACGGCGGAAGGGATGTCCTCGGCCTGTGCCGGCAGCGCGCCTATGCCCCACACCAGAAGGGCGGCCACGGCGACGTGGTGCAAGATATTGCGAATGCGTGTCGTTATCATTGTTGAAGTATAGCCAGAGAGGGATTCGGTGGCAGCATGGCGTTCACTGGACGTGCGAGGGGTGCAAACGAAACTGCGGCCACGCGGATCTCAGGACCTCGACACCGGTTCGCGCGAAAAGCAACGCCAGCAAGGCGCCAAAAGCCAGATCGAGCCATGTCCAGCCGCTCCAGGCCATGAGTGCCGTGGTCAGCAAAACGCCGGCATTGCCGATGACGTCATTGCGCGAGCACAGCCAGACCGAGCGCATGTTGATGTCGTGCGAACGAAATCGGGTCAGCAACGCGAGGCAGGTGAGATTGGCGATGAGCGCGACACCGGCGGCGATCGCCATCACACCTGTCAAGGGCTCGGCACCCGTCACCAGCTTGCGGCCGACTTCGGCGATCACGATCCCCGCGAACAGCAGCTGGATGCCGCCTTTCACCAGAGCGGACCCCGCCCGCCACCGCAGGGCCTGTCCCACGGCCCAGAGACTGAGCGCATACACCAACGCATCGCCGAGACTGTCCAGGGAGTCTCCCTGCAGCGCGGTCGAATCAGCCCAAAGCCCCGCGCCGAATTCGCCCACGAAGATCGCCACGTTGATGAATAAGACCGTCCATAACACGCGACGCTGGGCCGCAGAGCGAGCCAACGCTTGACCGGTTGATTCACAGTCGCAACATGCCATCACTTGAACTCTTATGCGGTGTGCGGCGTAGACTAAAGTCCGTAGCTACTACGGAGTCAACCACCGTGCGCATTAGCGATCTGGCGAAAGCCACCGGCTGTCATCTGGAAACCGTACGCTACTACGAGCGCATCGGGTTGCTGCCGCCGCCGGAGCGGTCGACTGCGGGATACCGCAACTATCGCGATAGCGACGTCGAGCGTTTGCAGTTCATTGTGCGCAGCCGCGCGCTGGGTTTTAGCCTCGAAGAAATCCGTAGCCTACTCACGCTTGCCTCACGCACGGAACTGTCGTGCAAGCAGGTCGATGGCGTGGCACGAACGCATCTGGCACAGGTGGAAGCCAAGCAGCGCGAATTGGCGGCGCTGGCCGCCGAGCTGCGGGGCATGATCGAAACGTGCCATCACGACACGCGAGCAACCTGCACCATCTTGCAATCGCTGGCAGGGTAGATGGTCTGCATTCCTCCATTAGCCATCGTCAGGGGTCAGCGTCAGAAGTGGCCGTATCCGTTGTCGGATGGTCAGGAGCAAGGCGCTCATGCTCTCCAGCTCGGCCTCAATGTCTGCCGCCAACTCGGTGATGGTTTCATCGACGCTCGTCGCGGATAAGGCTCCCCCGTTGATCAGGGTGTGCGCCATCCCATGCAACCGGAGAAGATCGGCGCGTAATTCGTCCGGATCGACCAGGACCGCGCGAACGGTGTCGAGATCATCGACCGCACGCAACAGGTGAGTCGTATCAAAGGTCGCGCGCAATTTTTGAAGTCCTATGACGTCGACACCCCCGCGGGGCGACGCGGCGTCGATCCGCCCCGTGCTATTCGATCGCTGGGTCATTCGCTTGCTCCGTTGCTAGGGTCGTCGCCCGCGCGGCTTTGGCGGCATCCTTGAACAGGCGGTCACGAATCCACGGTTCGGGCGGTCGCTTCAAGTCAAGGCGATAGTCACCAAACCGTTTGACGCCGCCGGTCAGATAGGGTGAGAAAAAGGCCACGTCGTGTCCCGACACCGCGAGACCTTCATCAGCAAGCTTTTGAAGGGCGCGCATCATGTCCACGGTGTTCTGCAAGATCACGGCCGAGGCGATCAGATCGTTATACCGAAGACGCTTCTGTTGCTCGTCTGGATCGTTCTCGGCGATCACGTCGCCGCCGAACGAAAAGAACTTCGCGAAGCCGTTGTACGACTCGATCTTATTGGTCTCGGCCGTGACCTCTTGGCGCAAGGGCAAACTACCGATCCAGTTCAACAAAAAAGACGGTGCGGTGGGCGCGCCCGAGCTCCTGCGCCGCCAGAAAAAGGCGGTTGCGTTGGCTGCTCGCACCGAGCCGGCGCAGAAGCATCGGGGAGGCGATCCTGCCCGCCTGGATCGAGATAGCAATCTGCAGGAGATCCTTCCAGTGGGTCTCGATCAACGTCCAGTCGATTGCGCCATGAAAGAGCGAGTCGATGTGCTTGTAGTGGGTCTGCTTGTCGGCACGGAAGAAATCGAGATCCTTCCAGTTGCGTATCCGCGGCAACAGATTGATACCGAGCAGGTACGTGAACGCAAACACGGTGGCCGACTGGCCCTGCGTGTCCGAGTACACGGTGTCGGGTTCGACCGACAGCTTGGCTTGCATCAGGCCTTCGATGACGTAGACGGCCTCCCAGATACCCGGCGGGATAAAGTGCCGAAAGGTCGCGATGTAGTTATTCGCGACATGACGATAGGCCACCGCACCCATCTTGCGGTACCGAAAGTGATAGCCCGCCAACAAGTTCTGATCGTAGAAGTCATATTGCGTGCCATCGGCCGCGACGCTCTTGCCGTCACCCCAGAGCCGCGGAAGATCGAGGCGCAGATAGAGCTCAGCCAGTTCGCGAGTGGCGGCTTCGAGCTTTTCGACGGTGACGTGCCGGCGGTTGACCCGCGAAATCATATGCGGGCTGACCTCGCCGACGAAATGGCGCGCGGCTTGGTTGGGCCCCAGGTTGCACCCCATAGCGAAGACCGTTTGCAGATAACGCTCGGTGGCCTGTTTGATCTTCGGCTCGTGCCCCGATATCGGGCCAAAATGCCGCGTGAAGTGCGTCCAGTGCTCGATGTTGGCCAGAATATCCAGGAGGTTCCGCGTGGGGAGTTCACGGCCGAGTGCACTCTGCAGGGCAATCACCGACGCCGGGATATCCCGCGCCTGGACGCGACGCAGCACCGGCTCGCCATCGGCACCGATCGCCACATCTCCCTTGAGTTCGGGAAACGCGGCGTCGATGCGTGCCGCCGTGTCGGTCAACCGTTGTTTCAGCTCGCTGACGCATGCCGCCGCTGAGGGTGGAATATCGACCTTGGCGCAAAAATCGGCGAGGCGCGCTTCGCACTCCGCCCATGGCAGCAAGTGCTCTCGGACGTCGGCGAAGGCCTCCGATCCCACCACACAGGTATCACCGGATTTGAGCTCGCTGGCCAGGTGCGAGAAAACACACATTTCGAGGTAGCGACGATTGACGGACGGGCCATCGTCAGAGCGCATGATGAGCTTGCGCCACCGTTCCGAGCAAAATTGCAGATTCACCGCGTCGGAAACCCATTCGGCTTTGCGACCTTCGTTGGCCAGCACGATGGCCAACGCTTCCATGAGCGATTGGTTCTGCGTCGACGAGACGAAATCAAGCGTGCGCGCAAGCCGCATCAACACTGCACGATGACTGCTGAAGAAACGCCAGAGCAATGGCAGGTGATTGCTACCGCCCGATAGACGAATCGCCGCACAGTCTTCGCGTAACCCCTCCAAATTGCCGTCCGGCGTCAGCAGTGCGCGGATGCGACGTCCGGCAGCAGGGTCTTCCTTTTCCTCCGCGAGGATCGCCAGGACATCGTCCAGTTTCGCGACGAGCTGTTCGGCCATCGCACGTTGGTGCATCTGAATCGCGGTGAGTTCTTCCTTGGCGCGTTTGTGCAGCGTACTCACGCGGCGAATGAACATTTCCGCGAGATCGTCGCGTGCGCGAACCCGCATGCGGTGAATCAGTGCGAGCATCAGGGCGTATCGCCGGCTAGGTACTGTGCGTTTGAGGTCATCCGCATCGAGCAAAGCGGCTTGGTGGGCGAGGTGCCGGATCTTGTTCACGGGGGCATCGCGGAGTGAATCATCCACGTCGCCCAGTGTCTTCAGCCACGCCAACTGATCGAGAACGGCTTCGAGGTGCTTTTTGGTCGCCCGCTTGGGGATGGCCTTGATCGCCTGGAAAGCCGACTGCCGCTGGGCGAAGTCGGTGGCCAACAGACTGTCCAAAAAATCCCGACGTTCGGTCGTCAGACCCGCGCTGACGCTGTCATACAGGCGCTCTTGCGCAGTCACGGCCGCGGCTTCGGCGATCCTGTCCAGCGTGGAGAACGCCGGCAGCTCGTACCGGCGATAGATCAGCTCTTCGATCGTTGCATTGATGACGTCAACACGCTGGTCCATGACTTCGGACGCTTCATACGCTGCACGCACGGCAATGCGTTGTGCTTCCTTGCCGTAGTAGCGTTGGATGTCGAGATAGGTACGGACGGCCGCGAAATGCCGATAGAGGGTCTTGGAGCCCCGATAGTCAGCCGCCGTGGCTGGCTTCAGGTTCAACACCGTCCGAATGTGGCCGATGATCTCAGCCGGCACGCTCTCCAAGGCAGGAAAGTAATGCAACTGCTGAAACGTCTTGAGCAGCACGATCAAGCCCAAGCGGCCCGCATCGCTACGAGCAAAGCCCGAAGCCCATTCCACTTCGTCCGCATCGGGGGTGTAATACCGGAGCAGGTCGCGTGTCGTGATCACACGAGGAAACCGCGGGTACGCGGTGCGCTCAAGATTCGCCATGGCCACCATCCGAGAGAGAGGGCGGCTTTGAGCTTAACGAACGATGGTGACCAAGACCAACCGCGAACACGATTTTGTTGCAGTGTCACACAGTTGCAGCACGCTATGACCCAATTTTACCCGTATCCGGGCACGACCCCAACCTCTCACAAGCCCTCTTCATCAACGCCATCAGCTTCGATCACCTCATTTCACTCAAGGGGCTTTGAGAACTTAACAGCCCTGGTGAAAATCCTGCGGCGGAACTGGGCGCGCATCGGCGCAGACCGCTTAATGTCCGCGCCCGACATAGGTGCGGACATTAGCTCGATACCGCAGCCGTTGGGCCGGAGCGGACAACCGAGAAACGGCTAATGGAGCGCTTGGTTGAGGAGAAGAATAGACGGGCGGCGGATGCCAGTTTGGCAAAACGGACGGTCAGTCGTCTCGAACGTGAACTGGACGGGGCACGACTCAAAGTTGATCAGCAAGCCAACGCTTTGGCGACTCAAGAAGCAATAAAGCTGGAAGTCGAGCGTCTGCGCGACGCCGCTCTCGCGGAGCGGGTTGGCGGAGATGCGACTAAGAGGCGGCGAAGCCGTCGATAGTCATGATGGAGCTCTCGAGCCGAGAAGCTCCAGATCAGGTCGTTCTTCCGGGCGCATGCCGCCGACCAGATTTGTTGCTCCACCAAAGCAAAAAATCATGTCGGTGCGAGCGTCGAATCATGTCGCTGCGAGCTGCAAATCGTGTCAACAGGCAAACTTTCCATTTCGCTGCGCCTCAAACTCCCGATACGAACATAAAACTTAACATAATATCTATTATGCGTAATAATTCAGGGACCCCGTGGCTTGGCGCCAGCTTAAGTGCGTGAGCTTGAATCAAAGCGTTTCGCTGTGAGCGAACTTCACTCCGGCCTCCCGCATGTGGCGGATTGCGGTGGCCAGTGAGCCTTCCAGGTCGATGGCGCGACATGCGTCTTCGATTAGCGTGACCTCATAACCCAGGCGCGCTGCGTCAAGGGCGGAATCGCCGACGCAGTAGTCGGTGGCCAGCCCGGCCAGGACGATCGAATCGACGCCGCGCTCGTGCAGGTACCCATGCAGGCCGGTGGACGTCCGGCGATCGTTCTCGAAGAACGCAGAATACGAATCGATGTGCGGACGAAAGCCCTTGCGCACGATCATTTGCGCTTTATCGATATCGAGGTCTTCATGAAAGTCGGCGCCGTCCGTGTCCTGCACGCAGTGCATCGGCCACAGCAGCTGGGTGCCGTATGGCATGTCCAGGGTTGAAAATGGTTCGCAATCTCCATGATTGGCTGCGAATGACTGGTGATCGCGTGGGTGCCAGTCCTGGGTGAATACGCAGACCTCGAAGGCTGGCAGCAGTCGATTGATGACGGGCACCACGAGGTCGCCGTTGTTCACGGCCAAGGCGCCGCCGGGACAGAAATCGTTCTGTACGTCGATGACCAGGATCGCGGTCCTGTTCGTCAGATCCATGAGCAGCCCTCCGGAACAAGCGATGTACCAAGCCTCAATGGTAGCGAGCCGCATCCGCGCTTGAAAACGCAGTAATACCAACTATTTTCCGGGTGTATCTGCCGCCAGCCCGTTCGCGATGAATTGCCGAGTGGACCTCAGGGAGTGGACCTCAGGATTTCACTGGAGAGCGCCTCGCTGTCCACGGCACGTGCCAGCACCACGGCGCCGACCAACGCCGCCAGCAAACCCATCGCCTGCTGGCGCCTGCTGGCGCGACTCGCCAGCACTTTCATCTTCATCGGCAGCCGCTATGTCCGAAGCGTGGCGGCGGCGCGGCCCTGTTCCGACTGCCTGCCCAGTTCCCCACCCAGTGATTCGCCAGCTTCGCTGCGCGCGGCGGTGATCACTTCGGCGATCAGCTCGTCCTTTGAGGCAAAGTGCGCATAGAACCCGCCGTGCGTGAGGCCGGCCGCACGCATAAGGTCGGCCACGCCAATGCCGTTGAGGCCGTGTTGGCGAAATTCGCGGGCCGCGGTGCGGCCCCATCCGGAACGATTCCTGCCTGCGACAGAAGCGTTCACGCCTTTGCAGCGTCCCTGCCCCACAGTTGCATCGCTGCCAATCAGTCCGGAAGCCCGAATGTCAGACTTGGATTCAATTACGCTGAAACGTCTGGAACGCATCCGCGGGATGCCACAATCACAAAGGCGAAGGGCGTTGCTGAAGACGATATTCGCAGCGGCGCTTGCCCCTTGGAATCTGCCCAGCGCTGGCGCCGCGAGCCGCGAGGTGTTGTTTACCGACTATCCCTTCAAGTTGGGCGTGGCCTCCGGGTTCCCCTCGGAATCCGGCATGAGCTTGTGGACGCGGCTGTGCCCGGACCCGATGAATGACGGCGGCATGGGCGTGATGCAGGTGCCGATGGACTGGGAAGTGGCCAGCGACGAGGCCTTCTCGAAGGTGGTGCAACGCGGCACCTGGTACGCGATGGCCGGGCTCGGCCACAGTGCCCATGTTCCGGTTACCGGGCTCGAACCGGATCGTTGGTATTTCTACCGTTTCATCGCCGGCGGGGAGACCAGCCCGGTGGGCCGCACGCGCACCCTGCCCTCACCGGGCGCGGCGATGTCGCAATTGCGCTTCGGGCTTGCCTCCTGCCAACACTTCGAGATGGGCTACTTCTCGGCCTATCGGCACATGCAGGCCGATGCCCCCGACCTGGTGCTGTTCGTGGGCGATTACATCTACGAATACAACGCCGCCGCCGGGCGGGTTCGGCGGCACGCGCACGCCGAGCCCTACCGTCTGGAGGAGTACCGTGCGCGCTACGCCCAGTACGGCGTGGACTCCGACCTGCAGACGATGCGCCAGTCCGCCCCCTGGGCGATGACCGTGGACGACCACGAAGTCATGAACGATTGGGCCGATGATGTAGGCGAAGGCTTGGACCCCAGCTTTGTGGCGCGTCGCGCCGCCGGCTTGCAGGCCTACTTCGAAAACATGCCGTTGCCGATGTCCGCGCTGCTCAAGAACGGACGTCTGGCACTCAATCGCAGTTTGCAGGCCGGCTCGCTCGCCGGCTTTCACATCCTGGATGATCGCCAGTATCGATCGCCGATCGCCTGCTCACGTCCGGGCATGGGCGGCAGTGTGTTCGCCGCCAAGGATCAGGACTGCCCGGAACGGCTCGACCTGAAGCGCACGATGCTGGGAGCAGACCAGGAAGATTGGCTGGACCGCCAGCTGGCGCAGAGCCGGACTCGCTGGAATTTCGTGGTGCAGCAGACGCTGCTGTCTCCCCTGCCTTCGCCGGGAACGGACGGTCCCGTCTGGTCCACGGACGGCTGGGACGGCTACCCGGCCGCACGCGAACGCCTGCTGACAACCCTGCAGAAGCGCAGGCCGGGCAATCCGGTGATTCTCGGCGGCGACATCCACGCCACGGTCGCCTCGGACGTTAAAGCCGACTTCAGCGATCCGGACTCGCGAATCATCGCCAGTGAGTTCGCCGGCACCTCGCTGACCTCCCCGGGCATGCCGGCTTCGGTCTTCAATCCCAAACTCGAAGCCAATCCGCATGTGCACTACGGCGATTGCGAACGCCGTGGCTATCTGCTGTTCGACCTCAAACCCGACGGTCTCGACGTGGCCGTGCGCAATACCAGCACGGTCGCCGAGCGCGACAGCGACTGCCTCACCGCGGCACGCTTTCATGTGGCGGCCAACGCGCCGGGAATCCGGCGCGCCTGAGCAGACTGATGTGGTTCGCCCGCGAGCGCTCCGCGCTCGACCGGCGGATGCTTGCTGCTTTCGACGGATCGGGGTACGGGACATGCGGCGTCTTGTGCATTTGGCGTGCCCGGCGACATCGACGCCAGTCGCAGTCCGGATGCCGCCAATGATTCCTGCAAGTTGCAACCGAGCGTACTCAGCCGGCCCGGTGGTAGATCGTCATACGATCCTCGCGGGCGAAACCCACCAGGTTGACACCGGCCTGTTCGGCAATACGAACAGCCATCGCCGTGGGGCCGGAGATCGCCGCGACGGTCGTACAGCCGAGTTGAGCGGCCTTGTGCACCAGTTCGTAGGAGGCGCGCGAGGTGACCAGCAGCACGCAGGGACGCAGCCCATGCCGGATGGCGGCGCCGAGCACCTTGTCGACCGCATTGTGGCGACCGACGTCCTCGCGCGCGATGAGGGCGCCGCCAGCGACCAGCAGACCGGCCGCGTGCACCGCGCCGCTGGCAGCATTGAGTGCTTGCTGGCGGTGCAACAGCGAGAAAGCATCGAGCAAGGTCTGGCGTTGCGGCGGTGGCGTACTCGCGACCGTGCGTACCGGCCGAATCGCTGCTTCCAGATCCGCCGTGCCGCAAAGCCCGCAGCCGGTCCGACCGCCCAGTTTTCGGTCCCGCCCTGCGATGGTGGCAAAGCGATGTTGCGGAATCAGCATCTGCAGTGAAATCCCGCTCGCCAGATGCAGGCAGTCGACGAGTTCAATCTCACGCGCCTCGCCGACCAAGCCCTCGGACAGGCTGAAGCCGACAGCGAAGTCGCCGAGATCTTTCGGGGTGGCCATCATCACGGCGTGCGAGCTGCCGTTGTACACCAGAGCCACCGGAACTTCCTCGGCCAGTGACTCGATCGATTCCGAATAGCCGCAGGAATCCTCCCGGACGGCCGGCACTCTCGCCAGCGCCTCTGTCGAACCCGACTCATTGGCGGCCTGCCACCAATCCGGGAAACGGCGAAGGGATTCAGTCACATTTCAGTCTCGACAACTAGGGTGCTTCGAAAGCCTGGACGGCCATCGCTTAACCAGGGATTGCCAAGGAAGTCATCATGAAAGACCCAGCACGCTGCACGATCGAACTCGACGGTCGGCCGCTGCAAGGTAAAACCGGCGAGCGACTCGTCGAACTGATGAACTCGAATGGGGTGGATTTGCCGCAGGTCTGCTACCACCAGGCACTCGGCCCGCTGCAGACCTGCGACACCTGCTGGGTCGACGTCGACGGACAGCTCAAACGCAGTTGCGCGACGACGGTGAACGACGGCATGAAGGTCACAAGTCTCGACGACGCGAGCCGGGCCGCACGCGAAGAAGGCATGGACCGCCTGCTCGCCAAGCACGAGTTGTACTGCACCACCTGCGAGAACAACACCGGCGACTGCAAGCTGCACAACACCTTCGCCGATATGGATATTGCGATCCAGCGCTATCCATATGCACGCAAGCCCTACGAAAAGGATGCGTCCGGTCCGTTCTATACCTACGACCCCGACCAGTGCATTTTGTGCGGACAGTGCGTCGAGGCCTGCCAGAATGTCGAGGTCAACGAAACGCTGAGCATCGACTATTCCTCGCCCGACCCGCGCGTGCTCTGGGACGGCGGCAAGCCGATCGGCGAGTCGAGCTGCGTCGAGTGCGGGCACTGCGTGACGGTCTGTCCGTGCAACGCCTTGCTCGAAAAATCGATGCAGCCGGACGCCGGACCGTTCACCGCGATGCCGCAGCGTCTCAAGCGACCAATGATCGACCTCATCAAGTCGCTGGAGGAAACGGTCGGTGCGCCGCCGATCACCGCACTGTCGAAAATGGACGTGCAGTTGCGACAGGCGGAGATCAAGAAGACCAAAACCGTGTGCACCTACTGTGGCGTCGGCTGCTCGTTCGAGATGTGGACGCGCGACCGGCATCTGCTGCGCGTGCAGCCGACGATCGACGCTCCCGCCAACGGCATTTCGACCTGTGTGAAAGGCCGCTTTGCCTGGGACTTCATCAACAGCAAGGAGCGTCTGACACGGCCGCTGATCCGCGAGGCGGGTCCGGATGGCGCCCGTTTTCGCGAAGCCTCCTGGGACGAGGCGCTGAACCTCGTTGCGCGGCGCTTGGTCGAAATCCGCGACACGCACGGCCCGGACAGCATCGGCTTCATCGGATCGAGCAAGGCCAGCAACGAGGAAGCCTATCTGACGCAGAAGATCGCGCGCCTGATCATCGGCACCAACAGCGTCGACAATTCCTCGCGCTACTGCCAGAACCCGGCGACCAAGGGTCTGTTCCGCACCGTCGGTTACGGCGGAGACGCCGGCTCGATCAAGGATATCGAAAGCGCCGATCTGGTCGTCCTGGTCGGCAGCAATATCGGCGAAAACCACCCAGTGATCGCCTCCAAGGTCAAACGCGCGCACAAGCTGCGCGGCCAGAAGCTGCTCGTGATCGATCCGCGCAAGCATGAAATGGCGGAACGCGCGGACATCTATCTGCGCAACCGGCCGAGTTCCGACCTCGCGCTGGTCTGCGCGCTGACGCGCTACATCCTCGACCACGGCCTCGCCGACGAGAAATTCCTCGCCGAGAAGGTCAACAACGTGGACGCCTATCGCGAATCGCTGGCGCCGTTCACCCTGGAGATGGCCGAAAACCTGTCCGGCGTGCCCCAGGATCAGCTGATCGAAGCCGCGCAGATGATCGGCCGCGCCGGCAGCGTCTGCCTGCTGTGGGCTATGGGCATCACCCAGCACAGCCAGGGTGCGGACACCAGCACCGCGCTGTCGAACCTGTTGCTGGTGACCGGCAATTACGGTCGACCCGGCACCGGCGGCTACCCGATGCGCGGCCACAACAATGTGCAGGGCGCCAGCGACTTCGGCTGCCTCAAGAACATCTATCCCGGTTACGAGTACGTGGATCAGCCTGCGGTGCGCGAGAAATGGGCCAAGGCCTGGGGCGTGCCGCCGGAGGCCCTGTCGGACCACTTCGGGCTCGACAATTTCGAGATGGTGGCCGAAGCCGGCAAGGGCAAGCTCAAGGCGATGTACGTGATCGGTGAAGAAACCGCGGTTTCGGATTCCAATGCCGCGAGCACGCAACACGGCTTCGAGAACATCGACTTTCTGGTGGTGCAGGACATCTTTCTGAGTCGCACCGCACAGTTCGCGGACGTGGTGCTGCCGGCCTGTCCCAGCACCGAAAAGGATGGCACGTTCACCAACACCGAACGCCGTATCCAGCGCTTCCATCAGGTCATGCCGCCGCTCGGCGACAGCCGCCCGGACTGGCAGATCCTCAGCGAGCTGGCCGCCCGCATGGGCCACGACTGGGGCTACACGCACCCGTCGCAGATCATGGACGAGGTCGCCGGCATCGCGGACCTGTTCGCTGGCGTCAGCTACGAGCGGCTCGAGGGTTGGAAGTCGCTGCAATGGCCTGTGGCCGAGGATGGTACGGATACTCCCCTGCTGTACACCGACGGCTTCCAGTTCCCGGACGGCAAAGCCAGACTGCACCCGGTGCAATGGCAGGCGCCGGCCGAGGATGCCGATTCCGAATACGACCTGATGCTCGACAACGGGCGCATGCTGGAACACTTCCAGTCCACCAACCAGAGTGGCCGGGACGGCGGCACCAAGCCGATGTCGCCGGACTGGTTCGTCGAAATCGGTCCACAGCTGGCCGCCGAACGCGGGCTCGAGGACGGCAGCTGGGTGCGTGTGGTGTCGCGGCGCGGCGCACTGGAGCTGCGTGTGGTGGTCACCGACCGCGTCGCTGGCAATACGGTGTTCATGCCGATCCACCACGTCAAACCGAACATGAACCGGCTCACCGGTGAGCACCACGATCCGGTGGTCAATACGCCGGCCTACAAGGAGACCGCCGTTCGTATCGAAAAGCTCGACCGGCCCGCGGGCGACCCTGCCCTGCCATACCACAATTTCCGATATGGGCACCGCACTCCGAATACCGGCCCGGAGGCCGAGCAGAAATGGCGACGCCCCGACTACGCCGAACCGCCGACGCCGCTGTCGCGGCCTCAGAAGCAGTAGGAGCGAATCGAATGGCCAGACCCCTTCAGTACACGCCGCCTGCGCCGACGATCGAACCGGGGGCGCGTGAGGAACTCGATCGGTTGCTGGAGTCCCTGCATCGCCACGGAGTCTTGCGCCTCGCCAATGATCTGGTCAGCGCGAACGCCGATCTCATGGAGATACTGGTACGCGGCCTCAGCCAGCCGGGCTCGCTCAATGCGATACAGAACCTGTGTGCGGTATTGATGAGCCTTTCGCAGATTGAACCCGCAAACATGTACAAGCTCACCTCCGCAATCCGCGACGCGGTGCAACGCCTGAGCCACTTCGATTCGACGGAACAGCACGACGCCGCCCCCGGCGTGACCGGCGCCTATCGCTTGCTGCACGACGAAGCCCTTTGGAGCGCAGCCGCTCCGCTGGTGGAGGCGCTGAAGGCATTCTCGGACGGACTTGGCCGCGACGTCGACAAACCGATATCGAGCTTCAGCGGGAAACAGACCCAGGGCTGAGCGTCACCGCGCTGTGAGCCGGACGCTATCCGGACGGCCCGACATCCGATCCGCAGCTAGCGGCGCCGATGATTCATCCCGGTTATCAAGGAGCTATCGATGCAAGAGCAACCCACACCCCCGTTTTCCGATCAGGGCATTTCACCGCCGGGACGCGAGCACGCGATGGCGCCACGTCCCCGATACGCCGCACCCGAGTACCGGGCGGCCGGCAAGCTGAAGAACAAGGTGGCATTGATCACCGGCGGAGACTCCGGCATCGGCCGGGCCGTGGCGGTGCTGTTCGCTCGCGAAGGCGCGGACATGGCCCTGGCCTATCTGCCACAGGAGCAGAAAGACGCAGAGGAAACCGCTGCGGCGATCGAGCGGGCCGGCCGGCGTGTCCTGCTGCTGCCAGGCGACCTCTCGGTGGCCGATTGCTGCCGGGTAACCGTGGCGCGCACCGTGGAGCATTTCGGCAAGCTCGATATCCTCGTCAACAATGCGGCCTATCAGCAACACAGGGACGGGCTCCACGAGATCGATGAGGCGCAGTGGGAGCATACGTTTCGCACGAACATCTTTGCGCACTTCCACCTTGCCAAGGCCGCCATCGACCATCTGCCGCGCGGGGGCGCGATCATCAATACCGGCTCGGAAACCGGCCTGGAAGGCTCCAAGGGGCTACTGGACTACTCGGCCACCAAGGGCGCCATTCATGCATTCACAAAATCCCTTGCGCAAAATCTCATTTCGCAGGGCATCCGCGTGAACTGTGTGGCCCCCGGGCCGGTATGGACGCCGCTGAATCCGGCGGAGCGTAGTGCCGAAAGCACGGCACATTTCGGTGGAGGAACGCCGATCGGCCGCCCTGCCCAACCGGAGGAAGTGGCGCCGGCTTACGTGTTTCTCGCCTCCGACGCAGACTCTGGCTACATCTCCGGGCACGTGCTGCCGGTGATGGGCGGGCAAACGATCGCCGGATGAGTCCCTTGCGCAAACCGTCATCGCGCAAGAGCCCGGCACGTCTACTGATGGTCCGTAACCCCGCGAATGCGAATGAACATGAATCCGCTCGGTAAGCACCGCCGGGCTGGCGACCCTGTTGAGCCCGAACGGACGGCCTTGATTCTGATCGATGTGATCAACGACATGGATTCGCCCGACCTCGGTCGCGAGTTCCTCGACGCAGCCGGCATCGCGGCCCGCCAGATTCGTGAACTGAAACGCCGAGCCAAAGCCGCCGGCATCCCGACGATCTACGCCAACGACAACTTCGGAAACTGGCGCGCGGAGTTTTCGGAAGTCATTGCGCATTGCACACGGCCCGGCGTTCCTGGAAAGCCGATCTCGGAGCTTCTGTTGCCGCAAGAAGATGACTACTTCGTGCTCAAACCGCGACATTCCGGTTTCTTCGGAACGGCCCTCGAACTGTTGCTGCAGCACCTGAAGAAGGACACGCTGATTCTTGCCGGCTTTGCCGGTGACGTCTGCGTCCTGTTCACCGCCCACGACGCCTATATGCGCGAATACGACTTGTTCGTGCCGCGCGATTGTGTTGCCAGCTCCGAACCGGCTGCAAACGAGCAGGCGCTTCGGTTCATGAGCGATGTCGCCAAGGCGGATACCCGAGCCAGCAATACATTCGAATTTCCGGAGACCTCGAACCAGACGGCGCCTCCGCAGCAGTTCGAGGTATTGAATGAACGGGACGCGCAGGCGGCTGCGCCCGACGCAGCTTCCCTGTGTGGCGAGGAAGACCCCGGTGCAGCCCTGGAATACCTCAAGGACCGCAGCTAGCCCGAATTTTCATAAAAGCGGGTGAATCTCGTTTATCCATTTGATATAATTTGAATTATTCAAATGAGGCCACGAGCCTGCCTGCGCGCAAGCCGGGGAAACAGCACTCGGCGCGTGCTCGAAGCACCCAAGACCTGCGATCATGACCGCCGGCAGCGCTTCGCTGGATCGGACTGGCGCAGAAATCGGCTCGGTCGAGCGCCGGTCAGCTGGCGGAGGGTGCCGAGCGGGGCGCGGGGGGGCGGATTATGAAACATCCGGGTTAGGGGGCAGTGGCGGACAAAGGTCATCCCCTATTTGCGGGTCTCTTTGCCGCTTTTCATGATCAAATTCACAAATCGCCGCTGCATGGCTATGCTCCAGCCGTTCTGGTCCGGCAACGTAGTGCTGAGGTCGGCCGAGGTCGCCCACGGCAGAGGCTGTCGTCCGGCATGTTGGCCCTTTATCCGCGATGCGCTCTCCACGTTCGGCTTATTTTGAGAGAAATTTCACGCCGTGAATATCACTATCTTTGGTTCTGGTTATGTAGGACTGGTTACTGCAGCCTGTTTTGCCGAGGTGGGCAACCATGTTGTCTGTGTAGATGTTGACGCGCGAAAGGTAGCCACTCTGCAAAGCGGCAAGTGCCCGTTCTATGAGCCTGGGCTGGATGGCTTGTTGACCTCCGGAATCGAAGCCGGACGGCTGCGTTTTACGACGGATGCGGCGGATGCTGTCCGGCATGGGACCTATCAGCTCATCGCGGTGGGTACGCCGCCGGGCGAGGACGGGTCTGCGGACCTTCAGTACGTCCTGCAGGTGGCACGCACCATTGCGGCGCATCTTGATGACTACCGTGTGATCATCAACAAGTCCACGGTGCCCGTGGGAACGGCGGACAAAGTCCGCTCGGCGGTTTCGGAGGTCTTGGCGCAACGCGGCGTGTCGCAGGACTACGATGTGGTGTCCAACCCCGAATTCCTGAAGGAAGGCGCTGCGGTCGGTGACTTCCGAAAACCGGACCGGATCATCGTGGGTGCGGATACAGACCGCCCGGCGGAGCTGATGCGGTCTTTGTACGAGCCGTTCAATCGCAATCACGATCGTGTGCTGTTGATGGATGTGCGTTCGGCGGAGCTGACCAAGTACGCGGCCAACGCGATGCTGGCGACCAAGATCAGCTTCATGAACGAAGTTGCGAACATCGCGGAGCGTGTGGGTGCGGACGTGGAACTGGTGCGCCGCGGCATGGGCTCCGACCCGCGCATCGGCTTTCATTTCATCTACCCCGGCTGCGGCTATGGCGGCTCCTGCTTCCCGAAGGACGTGAAGGCCTTGGCGCATCTGGCGCGAGAAACCGGCTTTGCGCCGCGGCTGCTGGATTCGGTTGAAGCGGTCAATCATGATCAGAAACGTTTTCTGCACGCGAAGATGCGGGCCCACTTCGGCTCGCTGGCCGGCAGGACGATTGCGCTTTGGGGGCTGGCATTCAAGCCCAATACCGACGATATGCGGGAAGCGCCCAGCCGGGAGTTGATGGAGGCGATTTGGGCGGACGGCGGTGCCGTGCGTGCCTACGACCCTGTGGCGATGGAAGAGACGCGCAAGATTTATGGCGACCGGCCGGATCTGACGCTGGTGGAATCGGCGGAGGAAGCCTGCGAAGGGGCCGACGCCTTGGCATTGGTGACGGAGTGGAAACCGTTCCAGAGCCCCAATTTTGAGTTGATCGCGTCTTTGTTGAAGGAGAAGGTTCTGTTCGACGGGCGCAATCTGTACAACCCGGAGACGCTGCGCGATTTGGGGTTTCGGCATTACGCGATCGGGCGCGCTGCACGTGTGGCGGTTTGAGGCTGCTGCGTGGGTACGGCCTTACGGCCTTTGCCCGCCCTTGTATCTACGGTAGCTTGTTGAAGGAGAAGGTTCTGTTCGACGGGCGCAATCTGTACAACCCGGAGACGCTGCGCGTGTGGCGGTGAGCGCGTCGGCCATACCGCCGATTGCCCGTACAATTTCACCGATCCCATAAGCTGAGGGTATGGATGAAGGTCCTGACTTATTCGGGGCTCGACCCGAGCCGTGTGCAGAAGTCTTACGAAAAAGTCCGCGCCGCGATCGAACGCGGCGACCTGCGCAGCGCGCAGGTGAAGAAACTGGCAGTGTCGCCGTATTACCGGGCCAAGCTGGACGCGACCAATCGGCTGTTGCTGATGTTTGTGCGCTATGGCGATGAGACGGTGTGCCTGGCACTGGAGGTGATCGCCAATCACGCGTATGAGAAGTCGCGCTTTCTGCGCGGCGCGGTGGTGGACGAGGCGAAAATCGAGGATGCGGCTGATTCGCAGATCGCGGCGGAGGCGGCGCCGGTCCGCTATCTGCATCCGGGACGCAGTGAGTTCCACCTGCTGGACAAGGTGATTTCCTTCGACGATACGCAGGAGTCGATCTACCGGCTGCCGCCGCCGCTGGTACTGGTGGGCTCCGCGGGTTCCGGCAAGACGGCGCTGACCCTGGAGAAGCTGCGCAGTATCGAGGGCAGCCTGCTGTATGTGACGCAGTCGCCGTGGCTGGCGCAGAGTGCGCGGGCGCTTTATTTCGCCAACGGCTACGAGAACGAGGCCCAGGAGCCCTTGTTCCTGTCCTACCGCGAGTTTCTGGAAACGCTGAAGGTGCCGGAAGGCCGCGAAGTGGGTTTTGCGGCCTTTCGCGACTGGTTCGCGCGGCATCACCAGCAGTACCGTTTTACCGATGCCCATCAGTGCTTCGAGGAGTTCCGCGGGGTGATCGGCAGCCAGCCGGAGGGGGTGCTGTCCGCCGAGGCGTATCAGACGCTGGGGCCGCGGCAGTCGATCTTCGCCGCCGAGCAGCGTGCGGCGGTGTATGCGCTGTTCGGCAAGTATCAGCGCTGGCTGGCGGAGAACGGGCTGTACGACAGCAACCTGGTGGCCGGCCAGTGGCAGGCGCTGGCCACACCTGCGTATGACTTCGTGGTGATCGACGAGGTGCAGGATCTGACCAATGTGCAGCTGGCACTGGTGTTGCGCACGCTGCGCCAGCCGGGCCAGTTTCTGCTGTGCGGCGATTCCAACCAGATCGTCCACCCGAACTTTTTTTCCTGGGCGGCGGTGAAGAGCCTGTTCTGGCGGGACGCGGCCCTGGCGGAACGGCAGTCCTTGCATGTGCTGGGCGTGAACTACCGCAATGTCCGCGCGGTGACTCGCGTGGCCAACGATCTGCTGAAGATCAAGCATGCGCGCTTCGGTTCCATCGACCGGGAAAGCAATCATCTGGTGGAGCCGGTGGCCGGCGAGGAAGGCGAGGTCCGTGTGCTGCCGGACAAGGATGCGGTGAAACGCGATCTGGATGCGCGCACGCGGGCGTCCACGCTGTTCGCGGTACTGGTGCTGAGGGACGAGGACAAGTCCGCGGCGCGGGCCTTTTTCCGGACGCCGCTGGTGTTTTCGGTGCACGAGGCCAAGGGGCTGGAGTATCCGAACATCATTTTGTATCGCTTCGTCTCCGGCCAGCGCCAGGCGTATGCGGAAATCTGCGCGAGCGTGGACCGGGCGGACCTTGCACGGGAAACGCTGGAGTACCGCCGCGCGAAAGACAAGAACGACAAGTCTCTGGAGATCTGGAAGTTCTATGTCAATGCGCTGTATGTGGCGCTGACGCGCGCCGTGGAGCGGGTGTGGATGATCGAGAGCGATCTACAGCATCCGTTGCTGGCGCTGCTGGGTATCCGGGAAGACGGGGAGACGGTGGACGTGCAGGCACGGTCTTCCAGCCGCGAGGACTGGGAACGGGAGGCGTACCGGCTGGAGCAGCAGGGCAAGCAGGAACAGGCGGAGGCGATCCGGCAGGATGTGCTCAAGGTGCGCGCGGTGCCGTGGCCGGTGTGGAACGAGGCGGGCATCGAGGCGCTCGCCGAGCGCGCGCTGGACCCGAGCAATGTTTCCAGCAAGCTGCGTCAGCAGGTGCTGGATTTTTCGCTGTGGCACCGGCAGGAGCGCTATCTGCTGCGCCTGGCGACAGAGTTGCGCTGGAAGCCCGCGGCGCAGTTGGTGGCACGGGCGCCGCAAGGCGATCTGGACCGGGCCATGGATGCCTTGACCGTTCGCCTGATGGCGCCCTGCGCGAAAAAGAACGTGAAGGACGTTTTGGGTCACTGCGACCAATACGGCGTGGACCACCGCACCACGGTGGACGCGACGCCGCTGATGCTGGCGGCCCGCGCCGGCAATGTGGCCCTGGTGGAAGCGCTGCTCGAACGCGGGGCGGATATCGAGCAGCGCGATCTGTTCGGTCATACGGCGGCCTTGCATGCGCTGGACCGCGCCGCCACGGACGCGGAGTACGCCGCCGGCCCGTTCGCGGCGATTCATGAACGGGTGGCGCCGGCGTTCATCGATGTGGAAGCCGACGGCCGGCTGGTGAGGCTGTATGCGCACCAGGGCGAATACTTCCTGCTGCAGCGAATGCTGGCCAGCATCAAGACGCTGGCTTCGCAGTTGGTGGCAGGTCCGGAGTTTCCGATCGAACGGCGCCACGCGATCAATGCGGGGTGGCTGATGCGCAACGTGGAGCAGCTGCCGCACAGCGTGCTGCGCGCGGAGCGCCGCAAGCGGACCTGGTTCAACGCCGTGCTGGCGCGCGCCGAGGTGAGCAGCAGCTACGTCCCGGCGCGCCGACTCTGGCGCCGCTTGCGCAACGGCTATTACCTGCCCAACCCGCAGCTGCGGCTGCGCGTGCGCACGGCGGACCGGGACGAGACCTGGCTGCCGGTGTATGAGGTTCTCAACCTGAGCCGGGTCGTCGCCGGCAATGCCTATGGGCCTGCCGGGAATCGGTATGAGGAGATGCTGGATCATCGGTGAGCCGGCCGGGAGCGTGGTTCATGGCGCTTCCGCGCACGGCAGGTTTCAGACCAGATGGCCGCATGATTGAATACTCGGACAGCCAAGCCATGAAACCGCGCTTGACAGGGGGCTTCCGTTAGCCTAATTTCCGCGCCCTTCGGGCGGTTAGCTCAGCGGTAGAGCACTGCCTTCACACGGCAGGGGTCACTGGTTCAATCCCAGTACCGCCCACCAAGACAATCCGTTGTTTTTAAAGTAAAAATTTAAAAGCAACGGTTTTTGTCCTCCCCCCGAATCCCGAGCTTGCCACACATTTGCCACAACGCGTGGCAACTGGGGGCAGGAATGGCGACGTTTCGCAAACCGGGATCAAGCTGGGAGGCGCAGGTCCGCCGACGCGGATTGCCAGAGGTCACGAAGTCATTTGCCCGCAAAGCGGACGCCGAGGCCTGGGCTTCTGGCGTCGAACCAGAAATCGCTCGCGGCGTCTTCCAGGACCGCAGCTTGGCGGCACGGTTCACGCTCGACGAACTGCTGGCTCGCGACACAGATGAAGTCAGCCGGGCTTCAACCGGTGGCGGCGTTGTGCAGTTCGATCACGCTCTGGCCGGCACTGCGACGTGCTTCCTTGGCGGCGTCGGAGCGGAACAGTTCGAGCTGGCTGAGGTAATCCGGGCCGATGTCCTGGGTTACGTACTGGCCGTCGAACACCGAGCAGTCGAAACGGGCGATATCGGGATTGCCCTCCTGCACCGCGTCGATCAGGTCCTGCAGATCCTGGTAGATCACGCGGTCGGCGCCGAGCAGGCGTTCGAGCTCGCCGTGGTCGCGCCCGTGCGCGATCAGTTCGGTGGAGGTCGGCATGTCGATGCCGTAGACGTTGGGGAAGCGCACCGGCGGCGCGGCGGAGGCGAAGTAGACCTTCCTGGCGCCGGCTTCGCGTGCCATTTGGATGATTTCCTGCGAGGTGGTGCCGCGCACGATGGAATCGTCCACCAGCAGTACGTTCTTGCCCTTGAACTCGATGTCCACGGGGTTGAGTTTCTGGCGCACGCTTTTCTTGCGCTGCGCCTGCCCCGGCATGATGAAGGTGCGGCCGATGTAGCGGTTCTTGATGAAGCCTTCCCGGTAGGTCACCCCCAGCCTGACGGCCAGCTCGGCTCCGGCGACGCGCGAGGTGTCCGGGATCGGGATCACCACGTCGATGTCGTGGTCCGGCCAGTCCCGCAGGATTTTGTCGGCGAGCTTTTCGCCCATGCGCAGGCGCGCCTTGTAGACGTAGATGTCGTCGATCACCGAGTCCGGTCGCGCGAGGTAGACGTGCTCGAAGATGCACGGCGCGTGTTCTGGATTGGCTGCGCACTGGCGGACATGGATCTGCCCGTCCAGGGTGATGTAGACCGCCTCGCCGGGCTTGATGTCGCTGACCAGATCGAAGCCGAGCACGTCGAGCGCCACCGATTCGGAGGCGATCATGTAGTCCCAACCGGCCTCGCTCTTGCGACGGCCGTAGACCACCGGACGGATGCCGTTGGGGTCGCGAAAGCCGACGATGCCGTAGCCGGTGATCATCGCCACGCAGGCGTAGGCGCCACGCGCGCGGCGGTGCAGGCCCGCAACGGCCTCGAACACGTCGGTGGGCACCAGCCGCGTGCCGGCCAGTTCCCCGAGTTCGTGGGCGAAGATGTTGAGCAGGACTTCCGAATCCGAATCGGTGTTGATGTGGCGGCGGTCCTCGGCGTAGAGGTCGGCCTTGAGCGCCTCGGTATTGGTGAGGTTGCCGTTGTGCGCCAGCGAAATGCCGAACGGCGTGTTGGTGTACAGGGGCTGCGCTTCGGCGGAGGTGGAGACGCCGGCCGTGGGATAGCGCACATGGCCGATGCCGCAATTGCCGCGCAGGCGCGCCATGTGTTCGTCGGTATAGAACACGTCTCGCACCAGGCCCATGGCCTTGCGCAGGAACAGCCTGGAGCCGTCCATGGTGATGATGCCGGCGGCGTCCTGTCCGCGGTGCTGCAATACGGTCAGGGCGTCAAACAGATCCTGGTTGACGGGCGAGTGGGAAACGATACCGGCGATGCCGCACATGGCTTAACTCACTTTTGCAGTTTGAGCCTGGGGAACTGCGCGCAACTGGTCCATCCAGCTTTGCGGAATCTGTTCGCGCGCCCATTCGGCGAGCGGTTCGACCTGGGGGATCAGCATGGACTGACTCCACCACGGGTCCTCGCGCAGCGCCGTGGCGCCCGCGAGCATGACCAGGCCGACCACCACCACCAGGCCACGCAGCAGCCCGAAGCCGGCGCCGAGCGCGCGGTCGGGTCCCGAGAAAGGGGTTTCACGAATGAATTTGGAGATCACGTGGGTGATCAGGGCACCGATCAACAGAACGCCGAGGAACAGGCTGGCGTACGACACGATCACGCGTACCGACGGCGTCTCGATGTATTGGGTCAGCCAATGGGCCAAGTCGCCCGCGAAAGCGAATGCGATCCAGAAGGCCAGAATCCAGGTGGTCAGATTGAACGCCTCGCGGGTGAACCCGCGGAAAATGCCAACGAGAGCCGAAACGGCCAGGATGGCGAGGATCACGAAATCAACCCAGTTCATGGCCTTCCTGAGAGCCGGTGCCGACGCGGCGCGATTGTAACAGCTTCGTCATGAGAGTCCCGGCGAATTCGCCTGTTCGTTCACTATTGATACACCCGACAACCCTAGCAGCCGCTATCCGATCTGGGCAGCTTGTCGATGAGTGCAAATCGTCTCATTCGCCAGAGACGATGGCGGTCTGTCCGTAGCCCGAACCGGCCAGGGCTCGTTGAGCCGCCGCCGCCTCGTCGCGTGTGCCGTAGGCACCGACGCGCACGCGGAAGATCGGTCTGCCGGCCGATTCGCTCTGCTGAATCATGCCGCGATAGCCCAGAGACTCCAGTGCGTTCAACAAGGCATGTGCACGCTCCCACTCCGACAGCGCCACGACCTGCACCCAGTAGCTGCCGCCGGCGACCGGGGTCGGTGTCTGCGGCGCCGGCGGCTTTTCGACCGGCACCGGTTCGGGCTTGGGCTCGGGCTTTGCGGCCGGCGGCGGCACTTCCTTCGGTTTCGGCTTGGACTTGACGGGTTCCTCGATCGGTTCTGGCTCCGGTTCGGCCTCAGGCGGCTGGGATCTCGGGTTCGGGGCCATCGGCGGATTCGCGCGTGTCGGCCGGAACTCCTCGGTCGGCGGCGCCGCCGTCGACTTGTCTTCGATCACCTTGGCTGCTTGCGGCGTATCCACCGCGGCGATTTCGGATTCGGGGCGGGGCGGCTCGGCCCGCGTCTGCGGCGTGTGCAGATCGATGGTGACGCCCTGCGCCTGCTGTTCCTGGTCGTCGATCTCGCCCGGCGCCGGCAGCAACAAGGAGAGCACGAAAATCAGGCCGAACACCACGGCCGCGCCGAGCAGGCGTTGAACCAGGCGCTCATCCATCGAGCTGTTCCAGCGCCGCCGCGACGGTGAGGAAGGAGCCGGTGACCAGCACCCGATCCCCAGTTCCCGCGGCGGCCAGCGCGGCGGCCAGGCCCTGCCTCACCGAGTCGTGCCGGGAACAGCCGCCGCGAAACCGCGCGCCCGCTTCCAGTCGTGCCGACAACGTCTGCGCATCCAGTCCTCGCGGCGGCGGCAGACCGACGCAGCAGACCTGGTCGACTTCGGGCGCCAGCGCCGCAGCCACCGCTTCCACAGGCTTGTCGTCGAGCATGCCGATCACCATCAGCGTGCGTCCGGAGCTGCGCGTACGCCTAAGGTTGGCCGCCAGCTCCTGGGCCGCCTCAAGGTTGTGCGCCACGTCCAACACGCAGTTTCCGATCGGCTGAAAGCGAGCTTGCAGACGCATCGCCGGCACCGCCCGTGCAATCGCTGCGGCCCGTACCGGTCGCTGTTCGCGCAGCGCGTAGACGGCCGCCAGCGCGGCGGCGGTGTTGCGGCGCTGCGCGGCCCCGCCCATTCCGGATGGCGGCAGCGTCCACACCGTCCGCCCCTGAACCTCGAAGCTCCACATGGCGTCCACGGCGCGCACGTCGAAATCCCGGCCGATCAGCCAGGGGCTTGCGCCGACGGCGGTCGCGGCGTCGAGCAGGCCCTGCGGCGGTTCCGGGTCGGCAATGATCGCCGGACGGCTGCGACGGAAGATGCCGGCTTTCTCGCGACCGATGCTGTCGCGGTCGTGACCGAGCCAATCGAGATGATCGAGGCCGATGTTGGTGACAATGCTGCAATCCGCGTCGACGATGTTGACGGCGTCCAGGCGGCCACCGAGCCCCACTTCGAGGATCTGGATGTCGACTGCACGTCGTCGAAAATGCTCAAGCGCCGCCAGCGTTCCGTATTCGAAGTAGGTCAGCGAGATGAGTCCGCGCACCGCCTCGATCGCATGAAACACCTGGCAGATCTCGGCGTCGCTGGCGTCCTGGGCGTCAACCGCGATGCGTTCGTTGTAGCGTCGCAGATGCGGCGAGGTGAACAGGCCCACCGAATAGCCCTGCGCGCGCAGAATGCCGGCCAGCAGGGTCGAGGTGGAGCCCTTGCCGTTGGTGCCGCCGACAGTGATCGTCGTGGCTGGGTCCGCCAGCACTCCAAGCGCCTGCGCCACGTCGCGCACGCGATCCAGCCCCAGATCGATCGACCGCGAATGCAGGCTCTCCTGCCAGCGCAACCATCGATCCAGCGACCAGGATGCCTGCGGTCGCGCGCTTCGGGTCGATTCCGCCGGCATCATCGGTTCGGCCATGGCGGCGTTCACGAACCCGCAACGCGGAACCGAACCATCACGCAGCCGGCAGGCTCACACTCGGTTTGAAGTGCGTCAGGATCGCCAGCAGGTTGTGGATGCGTTCACGCATCTGGCGGCGGTCGACGATCATGTCGATATGGCCGTGTTCGAGCAGGAATTCGGCGCGCTGGAATCCTTCCGGCAGTTTCTGGCGAACCGTCTGTTCGATCACGCGCGGACCGGCAAAGCCGATCAACGCCTTGGGCTCGGCCACGTTGATGTCACCGAGCATCGCCAGACTCGCCGAGACACCGCCCATGGTCGGATGCGTCAGCACCGAAATGAACGGCAGCCCGCGTTCCGACAGCTTGGCCAGCGCGGCCGAGGTCTTGGCCATCTGCATCAGCGACAGCAGCGCCTCCTGCATGCGCGCACCGCCAGAAGCGGCGAAGCAGACCAGGGGCACACCGTCCGCGAGACAGCGATCCACGCCGCGCACGAAGCGCTCGCCCACGACACTGCCCATCGATCCGCCGAGAAACTCGAAATTGAAGGCTGCGGCGACCAGCGGCAGACCCATCAGCTGGCCGTGCATCACCACCAGCGCGTCAGTCTCGCCGGTACTGCGCTGGGCCTCGGTCAGACGGTCCTTGTAACGCTTGGTGTCCTTGAACTTCAGCGGATCGAGCGGCCTGACTTCGGCACCGATCTCCTCGCACGGCCCCTCATCCAGAAAATGCTTGAGCCGTGCACGCGCCGCGATCGTACGGTGCGTGCCGCATTTGGGGCAGACCTCCAGCGTGCGCTCCAGTTCGGCGCGATACAGCACCGACTGGCAGGACTCGCATTTGGTCCAGAGCCCTTCGGGCACGTTCTTCTTCTTGACCGCTTGGCCTTCGATCTTCGAAGGCATCAGTTTTTCGATCCAGCTCATCCGCGATGGATTCCCGTCGAGTGTGCAGGCGCCGTGCATCGGCACGACAGACTCATGTTAGCTGATCCAGTGCCGCGCGTAGACCGGCGAGCTTGTCGTGCAGGATCGCCGGCAGGGTGTCGGGCCGGTCCGCGCCGGCCGCGATCTCGGCGACCAGCGCAGAGCCCACGATCACGCCATCGGCGACCGCAGCCACGGCCGCCGCGGTGGCGGCGTCACGCACCCCGAAACCGACGGCGATCGGCAGGTCCGCCCAGGCGCGGATTTGCGCGACACGCTGGCCCACCGCCACGGTGTCGAGCTGCGCCGCACCGGTCACGCCCTTGAGCGATACGTAATAGAGATAGCCGGAGGCGAATTCGGCGGCGGCGCGCACGCGCGCCTCCGGGCTGGTCGGCGCCAGCAGGAAGATCGCGTCCAGTCCGGCGGCGCGCAGCGCCGGCACGAACTCCGCGGCCTCCTCCACCGCCAGATCGACGATCAGCACACCGTCGACGCCGGCCTCGCTGGCGCGCTTGGCGAAGGCTTCGACGCCGCGTGCGTGGATCGGGTTGAGGTAGCCCATCAGCACCACCGGGGTGTCGCGATCGGTCTTGCGGAACTCGGCCACCATGTCGATCACCTGCCACAGGCTGGTGCCGTGTGCCAAGGCCCGCTCGCAGGCCAGCTGGATCACCGGACCATCGGCCATCGGGTCGGAGAACGGCACGCCCAGTTCAAGGATGTCCGCACCGCCGGACACCAGCGCGTGCATCAGCTCCACGGTATGTCGGGGATGCGGGTCACCGGCGGTGATGTACGGGATCAGGGCGCGGCGATTTTGCTGCTTGAGGCCTTGCAGCACGGACTGGATTCGGGACATGGGCTTCGTTGGGCGCTCGCTTGATGCGGCCGGCAGGGTGCCGGCGCGATTCTGGAGGCTCGCGGGGCGAAGCTCAAGCGTCGCGGGAGCCGACTTTCACTTCCAGTGCGCCCAGGCGCATCGCTTCGAATCGCTCTACCAGGGCCGGCGCGGCCTCCCGGATCATCGCCGCGGTTTCGGCGTCCGCCGATGCGGTGTTCAGCGACCAGCCCTGTTCGGTGCGCGACAGCATCAGGTCGGTGGCCGGCAGGGTGTCGTCGGACATGCGCAGCATCAGCTGGCCGCGCTCGCCCTGCACGCTGGCGCTTGAGAGGTCGACCAGCATCTGCCGCACATGGCGCTCGATCATGTCGGCCAGCGTTGCCGTGGCCACCGCCGGGGGCGTCTGCTGCGACGGCGGCTCGAATGCCAGGCGCTGCAGGTTCAGCGCGTTCGGATCGGCCAGGCTGTTCGCATCGAAACGACTCTCCCGCGTGTCCAGTGGCTCCGGACCGTCCGCCAAGGCCATGCGCGTGGAGGCTTCGTGACTGTCGGCTCGCGCCAGGATCTGCGCGAACTGCTGGATCGATTCGGCGTCTGCCTGGGGGCGCTGGGCGCGCGGCGATCGCGCCTCGCGCGCCTCGTGTCCACCGGGGTCGGGCTTGATGTGGCTCTCGGTTCGCATCATGCGTGCTCCTGTCGTTGCCGATGAGTGAGCAGTTCCTCGGACTCGCGTTCCTCCGCGCGCCAGTCGGCGCGACGGGCCTCGGCCTGCCGGCTGGCGCGGTGACGTTCCAGGGCTTCGACCTTGTCGTGGGCGCGGCGATACCGAACCAACGCCGCCTGAGTGCGCGCCTTGGCCTCGGCGACCACGGACTCGGCCTGATCCAGCGCTTGCCCGCATTCCAGCTCGCGCGCGGCCAGGGCCTGAAGTTCGAGCACACGCTGCTGCAGCCGCCAGGCGCTGCCGCCGCCGTGAACGAAGCCCCTGGCGCGTTCGCAGTGATGCAGCGCCCGCGCCGCCTGTCGTCTTCTTTCGGCGGCAACACGTTCCGCCACGGCCAGTTGCAGCTTGTCGCGTTCGGCGCGCAGGGCGGTCATCGCCAGCGTGGCGCGCAGCTTTCGCGCCGAAATCAGTCCGTCCAAGCGCGCGTCGCGTTTCATGCGAACAGCCTCTGCAATTGCTGCAAGGAGCTTTGGTGCTCACTCAGGTCGGCGGCGCCCTGACGCAGCAGGGCCCGAATCGCGCCGATGCGCTCCACCGCGAAATCGGCTTCGTGATCGGCACCCGGTTTGTATTCCCCAAGCTGCAGCAGCAGTTCGATGTCCTGGTACTTGGCCAGCGCCGCGCGCAGTTTCGCGGCCGCCGCGCGATGCGCGCCATCGGTGACGCGCGACATCACGCGACTGGCGCTGGCGAGCACGTCGATCGCCGGATAGTGCGCGGCCGCCGCGAGCTTGCGCGACAGCACGACATGCCCGTCGAGTATCGAGCGCACCTCCTCGCCGATCGGATCGGCGCCGGCGTCCTCGTCTTCCAGCAGCACGGTGTAGAACGCCGTGATCGAGCCTCGGTCGTTGTTGCCGGCACGCTCGAACAATCGCGGCAGCGCCGAAAACACCGACGGCGGAAAGCCGCGCCGCGCCGGTGGCTCGCCCACCGCCAGGCCGACATCGCGCAAGGCACGGGCGTAGCGCGTCACCGAATCCATCAGCAACAGCACGCGCTGCCCACGGTCGCGGAAATGCTCGGCGATGGCGGTTCCCACATCGGCGGCCCGACTGCGTTCCAGCGCCGGACGATCCGAAGTGGCGACGATCACCACGCTCTTGCGCAATCCTTCCGACCCCAGGCTGTCGTCGATGAATTCGCGGACCTCGCGGCCACGTTCACCGACCAGCACGATGACGTTGACGTCGGACGCGGCGCCGCGCGCCAGCATGCCCAGCAGCGTGCTCTTGCCGCCGCCGGCAGCCGCGAAAATGCCGACGCGCTGGCCCACGCCGACACTGAGCGTGGTGTCGATGGCGCGAACGCCGGTCGGCAGGGCTTCATGGATCGGTGTGCGCTGCATCGGATTCGGCGCCTCGCGATGCAGCGGCGCGGTGCCACTGCCATGCGGTGCGCTGCCGCCATCCAGCGGCGCGCCGTGCGCATCGAGCACGCGGCCCAGCAGGCCATCGCCGACCGTGACCGAGGCACGCCCGGTGACGGCATGCACTTCCATGTTGGCGCAGACGCCTTCGAGCGGGCCGAGTGGCGTCAGCAAGGTCTGTTGCCGCGACACGCCGACGACCTCGGCACTCAGGACATGGCCCGTGGCGGGATCGCGCAGTTCGCAAACGTCGCCGATCGCGGCCGGAACGCCGCTCGCACGGATCAGGGTGCCGTAAGCCTCGGCGACGCGGCCCACGCGCTTGAGCCGGTCGACCCGGCGCAGCGCGTCGATCAGCGGATCGTCCAGCAACGTCACGCGGCTCATGCGCCAGCGGGCCGGTCGACGACGCACTGCAGCGCATCGCCGATCAGTCGGAGCTGGTCAGCGAGGCCGGCACGTATCTGGCCCATTTCGGATTCGACCACGCAGTCCAGCCGTTCCAGCGATTCGTCGGCGATCACGCGCAGGGCACCGACCTCCGGGTGCGCCTCGCCCCAGTGTTCGAGTCGCGCGGCGGCGGCCTCACGCACTTCGGGATGGACCCGAACCACCAGATAGCGCTCGACATCAATCGATGCCAGGGCCTCGGATACCAGATCCGGTACCACCGTCATCGCGTCCAGGCTCGGCGCGATACGCTGCACCACGGCCAGCGCCAGGGCTGCGACACGCCGGTCGTCCCCCCGCAGGTCTTCGCGAATGCGCTGTACCGCGGTGCTCAAGGCTTCGCCCAGTTCGGCCAATGCTTCGGCACTGCCCTGGGCATAGCCCTCGCGTCGCGCGGTCTCGCGCAGATCCTCGGCCTGCTGCTGCGCCTGCAACCACAGCGCATTGGTCTGCTCGACCAGACGCGCGGCTTCGGACACTTCAGCCCACGCGGCGCGCGGAATGCGTCGCGTGCCGGCCAGCCGCAATGACAGACGGTCGTGCACAAGCAGGGTGGCCTGGTGCTTGGTCGCGGCGCTCATGCGGATGCGCCCAGAGACCCATCGACACGAGTGCGCAGCACCGCCTCGAACACCGCAGCGTCGAGACGCGCAGCAGTCGATGGAGTCAATGCCCAGTCACGCGGAAGGGCCAGGGCAACCCGCTCCGACAGGCCCCGGTCGATTCCCTGCAACTGTGCCTGCAATTCGATGGCGGCCTGGCGTCTCAGAACCTCACGCAGGTCTTCGGCGTCGTCCGGCAAGACGGCCGAGACATCGCCGACGGGCGGCGTGGCCGAACCACCGCCATGTTTCAGAACCCGCTGGTAGCGCGCTTCGCCGAGAACCTCGCGCAATAGCGCCAGCGGCTTGCGTTCGACCACCATGCGCAGCCGCGGCGCCAGCACGATGCCGCCGAGATCGAGCAAAAGATCGGAGAACTCCGACAACGGTTTGAGCAGCCAGCGCCATCCTCCGCTCAGGCTGATCGGTGTGACATTGCCCAGCAGTTCGCTGGCGGTGATCTGGCGGGCGAGCCAGTGCCGGCCAATCGCGCGTTCGCGTGCCGCCTGCACCAATTCGGGCGCCAGCGACGGCGCCCAGCTGGGGTGCAGATCGCTCATCGCGGCCACCTGCAGCTCGAAGCGGACGTTGGATGCCATGCGCTCAGCCCCCACGCAAGTCGTATCGGGCCATGGAAACACGCGACATCAGGCCCGCCCCTCCGGCGATTCGGCATCACCATCGCGCCGCCGCCGGAACCATAGCCACAGCGCGATCGCGAATACCGCAGCGCCGCTCAGCAGCATCACCATCAGCCCGCTGCTGCCGAAGCTGGCCTGCAGCCGCTGCGAGGAGTTCACGGATGCCGGGATGATCTCGGCATCGTCGGTCGGTGGACCGCGATCGAAGAACTTGACGGTGACACGGTTGACGTTGTCCAGACCCTCGATGCCGTCGGTGACGATCGCCTTGATGTCGGTTTCGCGGGTACCGAGTTCGGTGCCCGGTTCCTGAATGATCACCACCGAGGCCGAGGCCGATTCCTTGGTATTCGACAGCAGATCCTTTTCCGGCAGCGCGATGTGCACACGGGCCGAGACCACGCCGTCGATCTGCATCAGGGTTTGTGACATTTCCTCCGACAGCGCGTACAGGTAGCGCGCCCGCTCCTCCAGCGGCGAAGACACAAAGCCCTTCTTCTCGAACACCTCGCCGATCGAAACGCGTTCGGCCTGTGGCAGGCCGCGCGCGCGCAACAGGCGCATCGCACGCGGCAGGTCCGACTTGGCGACCGAGACGGCCCAGCCGTCGCCGCCTTCGGCCGGGCTTTTGTCCGTATTGATGCCGGACGCCAGCAGCACCGCCTCGATCTCGTTGGCCTGTTGCTCGGTCAGCTCCGAATACAGCGGAGATTCCCTGCAGGCACCGAGCGTCAGCACCGCGACGATCAGCGTCAGCCTTGCGTGAACCTTCACGGGCACCTCGTCAGCTTTGCTGGCGGAACAGCTGCTGCACACCTTCCGAAGTGCGATTGGCGACATTCGCCGTCAGCTCGCAATGGAACATGAACTGATGCGCCTTCACCGTAAGATTGAGCATGTCGCCGGGCGACAGTTCCTGCTTGTCGGCGGCGAACTGGAAGGCCTCGCTGCCGAGGTTCTCGACGCGCCCATTGAGCGATTCCAGCGTCTTGAGCACCGACTGAAACCCGCCGCTGGCGACCTCGGAACTCGGCGGCGGCGCGGCCACGCTGGCCGCCGCGCCGGTGGGCGCCTGCATCTGCGATTCGAAGCGGGCGACATCGAACACCGATGCGCCGCCTCCGGCGGCCGCGCCACCGCCCGCGGCGGCGGTGGGATCGACCTGGGCGGCGGCCAGGTCAAAGCTCATTGCTGCGATCGAATCCGTCATGGTCTCTCCCCTGCGGATGTGAATGAGGGTCGGGATTACTGCTTGCGACCCAGGGCTTCGAGCGCCTGGCCGACGCTGGTCACCGAAGTGGAGGCATTCGACGACAGGAACTGCATGCGCAGGCTCTCCGCCGTCAGCCGCGTCATCATCGAGGGCTGATCCTGCCCGTTTTCGGACACCTGGCTGGACAGCGTGGCGATCCGCCCGGCCTGATCGTCCAGGGCGGAGCCCCAGGCCTGGGCCATCGCCTCGTACCAACTGTGCGAGTCGCCGATACCGGCGGTGGTGCCACCACGCGTCATCTCGGTGCTCGACGTGATCGTCGAACCGGCCGTGCCGGTGGGTGCATTGGGGCTCAAGCCCTGGATGGCATCGATGTCTTTCATGTATCGCTCCTTGACTCCTCGGGAGTCCTTGTCGAGACGCTCATTGGGTCTCTGTATCGATGGAACTCACGGACGCCAGCTGGGTGCCGACGCCCTTCACCCGTTGCCGCTTTCCCCCCAGCTCGATGACAACCTCGTTGCCGTCGATACCGCCGAGCCGGGCTCCGCCCGGCAGCTCGGCCCCCACGTAGTAACGTGAGCCGTCGCGGGTCACAAGATACGGATCACGCCCAGAAATCACCGTGGACACGGTCTTGCCGCGCTGCGGCGACATCCTCGGCTGCGGCTGATCGCCGTTGCTGTAGTTCACCGCCACGACTTTCTGCAGTCCCTGGATATCGCGCATCGCGCGCGAGTAGATGATCGATTCGAGAAAGGCCTCGTCGCCCAACTGACCGCGCGCCTCGACCCGACCGTGTCCCTGATACACCGTGCGCGCGTCGATGCCGGACAGGCGCAGGATCTCGGCGACGTCCTCGGCGATGTCTTCGCCGGTGCGCACCTGCATCACCGCCTGCGGCGCCTGCGCCTTGAGCGCGGTCTTGAGTTCGGCGGCGCGGCCGGCATCCGGCACCACCCCTTCGATCAGCGGCATCCCGTCGCTGCGCGCGCTGATCGCAAGCTCGGACAGCCCCATGGTTTCCACGACTTTCCGGACCACCGGTATCGGCTCCGGCATCGGCAAGGCTTCCGGTTCGTTGAACATCGCCAGCAGTGCGGCGGCGAAGCCCAGAGCACCCAGTCCGGCGAGCACTGCCAGCAGGCTCGATAGCCGCAACGGGCCGATGTCTCCGGCGTTGCGGGTCGCCGCCGGTTGCGGCCATTCGCGCTGCCCCAGCGGACCCAGCGCGATCACGGCACTACCCACGCTCACCTGCATGCGAGTGCGCAAGGGCCGAGGTTCGCCCGGCACGAGCCGGTGACCGTCGAGCATCACCGCCTCGTCGACCGCGCGCAGCAGAATGTTGCGGCCCTGTCGCGTGATCACGCAGTGATGACGGGCCACACCGGCGTCCGACAGCACCAGATCGCAGTCCGGGCTGCTGCCGATCATCAGTATTTCGTGGCGCTGCAACACCCGGCAGGCGCCGTTGTGCAGGCCGCCCACCACGTGCAGGGCCAGCGCCTCGGCCGCGCGTGCGGTGCTGCGCGCCGGCGGGGCCTGGGTTCCGGGCAATATGCTGAGTGTCTCCGCATGTGTGCTCATTGCATTTGCTCCCCTGCGCCGGACGCGAGTCCGGATCGAACAGTTGCTGTGCTGGTCTGTGTTCGGGCCGCGCGAGGTTCGCGTTCGCGCACCTCGCGCGGCCATTGATCCCTGGGCAGGACCGCAACTGCGCCCATTGTGTTCGGCGGCTCGCGCATCAGTTCCTGCATCAGCTCGGACGGCATGCCTTCGAGGTCGGCCGGCGCGGCAGGCGCAGGCGCGGTTCGGGCCGGATCGGCTGTCGCAATCGGCTCAGCGACCGGCACCTCCGCAGAACCCGTCTGCGCCGGTTCGAGCGGAACCTGCGGCAGCGGATCGGGAACCCGCGCCGCTGCCTGGGAGACGGTCGGCGCCACAAGCTCCGCTGGCAGCTCGTTCGCATTGTCCGCAGCCAGCGACATTGCGGGCGCCGGTGCCCGGAGTAGCTCGTCATTGACCGTATCGTTCGGCGCCGGACGGGGTACCGGCGCAGGCTGGCTCGCAGGCGCTGCGGGCGTTTGCGCGGCCGGCGACTCGAACGGCGGCGGCAAGGCCGGGCCGGCGGTGCTGTCCGGCTCGGACGATGCGCCTGGAACCGGCGGCGCAACCGGCGCCGCGCTCAAGGAAGATTGCGGCGGTGCGGTCGGCAGCGGATGGCTCGGCGGCGGCGCGCGCAGCACGTCGTTGGCTGGCGACAGCCTGGCCCCGCCCGAGCGGAATCCGAGCTCGGGCTGAGAGTGGCCACCCTCGGGCAGGTCCGGCGGTGCCGGCAGCGGCGCCGAAGGGCTCGGCACCGGGCTGCGAGGACGGCCGGCGTCGAGGATCCGCGGCGAAATCAGGAACACCCGTTCCAGCCGTCCGGCATCGCGCTGGCGGCTGCGGAACAGGTTTCCGATCAAGGGAATATCGCCAAGCAGTGGCACCTTGCGCGTGGAGCTGTTGGCCTCCTCGCGCACCAGACCGCCCAACAGCAGGCTCTGTCCGGCGTCGATGATCGCCTGCGTGGTCACGGCGTTGCGCGTGACCTCGGGGATTTCGCCGCCGGCATCGGCGGTGGAAGGTGTCAGCGTGACATCGCCATCCTCGATCGTCACCAGCATGCGGATCCGCTCGCGGCCCCGCTCCTTGATCAGATGCGGCGTGACCCGCATCACGGTACCGGCATAGACGTTGAACAGGTCCACTTCGAATGCGCCCTCGACCGGCACGTAGACCGAACGGCTGTTCTCGATCACGGCCTCGACATCGTTGAGCGTGACCACCTGCGGCCGCGACACCACGCGCATCGCGCCTTCCTGTTCCAGCGCGTTGACGCGGGCGATGAAGCGGTTGTCGTTGCCGATGATGGCGCCCACCTGGAAGCCCGGCACCTGACCGAGCGCGGCGATGTTGTCGGCCGCCAGCGCGCCGAGGAAGTCTGGCTTGCTGCCGTCTTCGCCCCACACCGCCTCGGTGGAACCGGTGCCGTAGCGCCAGTCCACACCAAGGTTGCGCAGACGCTGGGTGTTGACGTCGATGATCGTGGCCTCGATCTCGACGATGTCCATCGGGATATCCAGCGCGCGGATCAGGTCTTCGTAGAGCTGCACGCGTTCGGGATCGTCACGGATGATGATCGCATTGCGATACGGATCGGCGACGATGCGCGCGTTGCCGCCGCCGCCGGGCACCGACACCAGTGCCGGCGCCTGGGCGGGCGCGCCGCGCGAATCGCCCAGCAGACGCACGCCGCCCGATCCGTCCGGCACCGCCAGCCCGACATTGCGGTCCTGCATGCGCTGTCCGAGGCTGGCCAGCCCCCGCCCGTTGAGTCCGCCGGCGCTGGCCGGCAGCACGATCTCGTTGGGCGTGCCCAGTGCCGCTTGATAGGCCGGGTCATACAGAAGTTCGCGCAGGATGCTGGCGACGCCCGGCACGCTGATCTGGCGCGTACCGACCACAAAGGTGCGATCCGTGGCCCAGGCGTACTTCAGCGGAATGAAGCGGAACACCGTTTCCACCGGCGAGCGGCGCTGGCTGACGGTGGTGGCGAGCTGTTCGACCTGATCGACGAAGCGCGGAACGCCACTGACCGAGACCAGGCCGGTCTCCTCGGTGATGCGCACGCTGTTGTAGGCATCGCCCAGCGACATTTCGGCGAGCGCGCGCCGGAAATCCTGCGTCTGTTCCACGTTGACCGCGAAATAGCGCGACTGGATTTCGTTGCGCTTGTAGATCCACACCACGCCGCCGTCGAAATAGGCCGTCAAGCCGTTGGAGTCCGCAATGCTGCGGAATATCTGGCCCGCCGTACCGCTGCGCGGGCCGTTGAGCGTGCCGCCCTGGGTGCGCACCGCTTCGCTGAGTGCGACCCGCAGACCCTCGTCCGCGAAAAAGCGTTCGAGGAAACTGGCCAGCGGCTCACCGTTCATCTCATAGGTCAGCTGCACCTGCGAGAACGGAATGTTTCCGGCCTGCGCGGTGCCGCTAGCGATCGCCGTCAGCAGCGCCAGCCACACGCCCAGCAGCCGCCAGGTGCCGGCCTGGGTCCTGTCCCGCGTGATCCCTTGAACATCCCGGTTCCGTCGACTGCCTTCCCAGCGAGTCATGCGCACTGATCACCTCATGGCGGAGTTGCGCCGGCGGCGGTCATCCCTTGACCTGCCCTGCCGGTACGACGCGGACGTCACCCACCAGTTCCTGGAACGACAGAACCGGCAGCGCGAAGAATTCGTTTTCGATCAAACGCCGCAGATGGCGGCGCACGTCGAGCGAGGACAACAGCGCGACACCGGCGAAACCGTCGCCGAGCCGCTGCCGCGCCTGCTGGATGTCCTGCAGGATGCGGTTGAGCGTCTGCGGGTCGATCGCAATCTGATTGGCTCCACCGCCGCCGCGAACCGACTGGCGCAGCAGATCCTCGAGTTCGGGGTGCGCGAGCAGCGCGTGCAGGCTGCGCGTTCCGTCCGTGAAGTGATCGCTGATCTGGCGGCGCAGGGCCACGCGTACATATTCGGTCAGCATCACGATGTCCTTCTCGCGCGCACCGGCTTCGGTGATCGCCTCGAACACGTCGCGCAGATTGCGGATCGGTACGCCCTCCTCCACCAAGCGGCGCAACACGTCGGACACTCGCTGCGGTGGCACCACGCGCAGCATTTCCTTGATCAGGTCCGGATACTCGCGGCCCCAGCGCTGAATCAGGTTGGCGGTTTCCTGAATGCCGAGGAACAGTCCGAGCTGCCGCTGCAGCGCCACCTCCAGATGACGCTCCAGCACCTCGCAGGCGTCGAGCGCCTGTTCGCGGATTCCGCTGCGGGCGCCATCGACATCGGCATCGGCTTCGGCCGGCAACCACTCGCCCTGCATCGGCGGCCAGAACACCGCCAATGCGGTAGGCGCGGCGGTGGTCGCCGGCACGCCGGCTTCCGGCGCGACCACCGCCTCCTGCCTGACGTCTTTCGACTGCGGCAGGAACTGCGCCTGTGCCCGCACCGCGCCGCGTGCGAGCCGCATGCCGTGCCCGACCAGACCGTACTGGCCGGGTGCAAGCTCAAGCCCGGCACGCACGGTCGGCGTCGGCAAGGGCACACCGAAACGTTCGCGTACCCGGGCGATTGCCGTGCGTGTGGCGGCTTCGACCCGCAGGTAGCCCAGCTCCTGCAGGGTCTGCGGGTTGATCTCCAGCAGCAGCGGCGGCGGCGGCGCGAGTTCGCCGCGCAAGGCTTCGGCGCGGGCCTGCTCGACCAGGGGGTCCGGCTCCGGTACCCGGAACAGGCGCCGCAGCACCTCATGACGGTTGCGCGCGCGCCAGGTCCAGCTCGCCAGCAGCGTCAGCCCCAGCACCACGAACACCGGCCACGGAAATCCGGGGATCAGGGCCAGCATCAGCGCCAGCGCCCCACCGATCAGGGCCACTCGCGGCTGACGGCCGATCTGCCGCGATATCGCGATACCGAGATTCCTGCCGTCGTCGTCTTCCTCACCGGCGCTACGCGTGACCACCAGGCCCGCCGAGATCGAGCACAGCAGCGCCGGAATCTGCGCCACCAGGCCGTCGCCGATCGTCAGAATGCTGTAGGTGTGCGCGGCCAGGCCCAGCGGCATGTCGCGCTGAAGCACGCCGATGGCGAGCCCGCCGAGGATGTTGATGATGATGATCACGATGCCGGCGATGGCATCGCCCTTGACGAACTTCATCGCGCCGTCGAGGCTGCCATGCAACTGACTTTCGACTTCCAGCAGACGACGCCGGCGACGCGCCTCGTCCTTGTCCAGCAGGCCCGCGCGCAGATCGGAATCGATCGACAGCTGCTTGCCGGGCATGGCATCGAGCGTGAAACGTGCGGCCACCTCGGCGACACGTTCCGCGCCCTTGGCCACCACGATGAACTGCACCACGGTGATGATCAGGAACACCACGATGCCGACCACGAGATTGCCGCCGACCACCAGCTTGCCGAAGGTTTCAACGATGTTCCCGGCGTGTGCGTGCAGCAGGATCATCTTGGTGATCGCGATTGACAGCGCCAGCCGGAACAGGGTCGACAGCAGCAACACACTCGGAAAGCTGGAGAACGCCGTGGGTCGTGGGATATAGATCGCGAGCAGCAACAGGCCGATACCGAACAGGATATTGACGGCCACCAAGGCATCGATCACCAGCGCCGGCAACGGCAGGATCATCAGGCCGATGATCGCAATCACGCCCACCGCCAGCAGCACATCGCTGAAGTCGCCTTTGGGCAGGCGCAGCCAGGCCGGCGCGGCGCTGTTCAGCGCCTTCACGACGCGGCTCCGGTGGCGGGCGTCGATCCGCCGTACCCGCGATCATCCGGACGCGGACAAAACGGGTCTTTCGCTCCTGATAGGGGGGTCAGGCGCTGCATTGGGGGGTCCGTTTTCTGGTGCCGCGGACGACGCTTTTCGCGAACGTCGACCGGATGGCAATTCACGTCAACTTGTGACCGACGCTATCACGCTGACTTGACAGCTTTCTGACAGCCTAGGGGAAACCCTGAACGGCTTCCGGTCAGTTGGAATTCAGGATAGGGTTGACCCGTCCTTGGCGGTATCGGGACCTGTTTCGGGGGGAACGGACCATTCCGTAAGGGGTGAGATTTGTACCGGCGTCGCGCCGAGCAGACAGTATCGGTTCTCGATCCGGACCAGCAGCAGTCGTTCCCGTGTGCCAACCGGCATCACCTGAACCAGCTGGAGCGGACCGTCGCTTCGAACGAAGCTGCCGCGTCGGCGCACCAGGTACCAGGCCAAAGCGCCCGCAGCGATGACGATGACCAACGGCATCAGCAGTTCAAACAGGCCCGGCCCCTCGGGCCCTCCATTCTGGGCGGCGGCGATACCGCAGACCAAGCTCGCCGGCAGGGCGGCGGCAATACACCGCGCGAGGCTCGGCCATGCGCGGCCCGTCGCGCCCCGCGTCGCAATCGCGGATTCAGCTCCGGTTCGAAACTTCACAATTGATTCACGCATCTTGGCTACCTTTTAGGGGCAGCCTCCGACGAGATACGCCGAGGCTGCGGGGGGCAGCAGCGTAACGGTCGTACCGGGGATCGGAAAGTAAGCCGGAGACAGGTAAATGGAAATGCCGGTTCAAAGCACCGCCCTACGTTCAGGCGCCTGCACCCTCAATCCCGCGCCCCGCGCTTCGGTCGCGGATGTCGATGCCGACGCCGTGGTTCAGGCGCTGCATCTGGCCGCCGCGATCTTCGACGACAGCGGTCGCCTGCTCAGCCACAACGCCGCTTTCGCCAGTGATTTCACGCCGCCGCCGGAGCTGACCCGCCGCGCTTTCGAATCCCGCTTCCAGCCGTTCGCGGATGTGGACCTTCCACACGAAGCGGGCACCGACGAAGTCTATTGTCCGTCCACGGGACGCTCGTATTCCCTGGCCTGGTCGAACCTGGGGCATGGCCTGCGATTGCTGACGGCGCTGGACCTGAGCGATCGTGTCGAATGGGTGCGCCGTCACCGCGCGCTGCAGGACCAGCTGCTGTTCACCTCGCGCGCGATGTCGGTCGGCGAGATGGCGACCACGCTGGCACATGAGCTGAACCAGCCGCTGGCGACGATCATCAACTATCTCGGTGCCGGCCAGCGTCTGATAGAGAAGCTGCCCGGCTTGCCGCCACGGCTCAATGAAGCCTTGGACATGGCGCGCTCCCAGGCCGAACACGCGGCCGCGGTGATCGCCCGCGTCCGTGAATTCGTGCGCACGCGCGAACCGCGGCGCGACATCCATCACGTCGGCGAATTCGCATCCCACGTCGTGCAGCTGCTGCAGCTCGAAGCGCAGAAACACCGTGTGCTGCTGCGTGTCGAGATCGCGGACTCGCTGCCGGAAGTCAGGGTCGACCGCGTGATGATCGAGCAGGTGCTCGCCAACCTCGTCAAGAACGGGATCGAGGCGATGCGCACCACGCCGCCGGACGAACGCATCGTGAGGGTCGGTGCACGATTGAACGCCGACGGCCGGGTTCAGATCCGTGTCTCCGACCGCGGCTGCGGTCTCGCCGACACCACGGTGCAACAACTGTTTGCGCCGTTCTTCACTACCAAGAGCAACGGCATGGGCGTCGGTCTCGCGATCTGCCGATCCATCGTCGAATTTCACGAAGGCAATCTGTACTTCGAGGACAACCCAGAGGGTGGCGCAAGCTTCGTGTTCACCCTGCCCGCAGCATCACAAGAGGCTGAGCAACCATGAATTCTGGCAACGTGCAGGTCTTTCTCGTCGACGACAACGAACCGTTCCGCCGGTCCACCGCGTGGCTGCTGGAAGCCGCCGATCTGGACGTTCGCGATTTCCCGAGTGGCCCCGGCCTGCTCGATACGATCGCCCAGGAATCACCGACGACCACGGCAAGCTGCCTGATCAGCGATGTACGCATGCCCGGCATGAGCGGACTCGAACTGATGGAGGAACTGCGCCGCCGCGAGGTCAGGCTGCCGATCGTGTTCGTCACCGCGCATGGCGATGTGCCCCTGGCGGTGGAAGCGATGCGGCGCGGCGCCTCGAACTTCATCGAAAAACCGTTCGAAGGCGAAACCCTGGTCCACGCGGTACGCATCGCCGTGCACGAGCCGCCGCCCGCCTCGCGCAACCCCTCGCAATGCGAAGAGAAGCTGTCACGCCTGACGCCGCGCGAACGCCAGGTCATGGATCTGGTCGTTACCGGCAAGCTCAACAAGACCATCGCCGACGCGCTCGACATCAGCATCAAGACCGTCGAACTGCATCGCGCCAACATGATGAGCAAGCTCGGCGCGCGCAATGTGCCGCAACTGGTGCGACTGGTACTCGGCTACGCATGAGTGTTGCGCCCCACCGACTGGACGCGCGCACGCTCGGTTACGGCTCTCTGGCGGAACAGCTGCCGCGATTCGATCCAGCCGCCGCTCGACTGCGTCGCCAACTGTTCGCCCGCTCCTGCCGCCTCGCCAGCGCCGACGGCAGCCTGAGTCTGCACCTCGGCCAGCCCGGCGGCGCAGCGGAGACCGCGAGTGAGTGGATGCGACTGCGTGGCGACGAACTCAGGATCTGGCTGCGGGTGCAGCCCGGCCCCTACGTCAAGGGACTCGGCGACGGCGCCTGGCATGACTACCACGGCGAATCCCGAACCCTGGCCTGGAGCCTGGCCCACGAATCGGTACTCGCGGCATTCCACCACGTGTTCGGCGTGGCCCTGGAAGCCGAAGGCGCGGCCGTTCCCGAACAGTCCCCGGACGAGTGGCGTGCGCTCGATCGCCCACTCGACTGGCGTCTCGATCATCGTGGTGCCTCGATTCACGGGCGCATCGCCTTGAGTCCGGCGGCGCTGGCGCGCATCGCCGCGATCGAGCGTTGGCAGCCCGCCGCGTCGCGCCCGTCGACGCATTGCGCGGCCTTGCCGGCCAGCGCGAGGCTGAGCCTGCGCGCGCCGGCCATCAGCGCCGCCGCGCTGCGCGAATTCGAAACCGGTGACGTTCTGGTGCTCGATACATACAACCATTGCCGACAGAACCTCGCGCTGGAGGCCGCCGGCCGCCACTGGGCGGTCCAACTCGATGAACGTTCGCGCCCGATGCTGTTGTCGTCATCCATTCACCCGCCGATCGAGCCATCTCAAAGCAGGGAGACCCACACCATGTCCGACGCCCCACCCCAGCCCGCCGGCGACGCAGCGGAGGCGACTCCTGCCACGTCGCCACTGGACGCCGCGATGCTGGAGCTGACGTTCGATATCGGCACGCTGCCGAGCAGCGTCGGCGAGCTTGCGGCACTGCAGGCCGGTTACGTGTTCGAACTGCCACAGACACTCGAACAGACCCGCACCACGATCCGCGCCAACGGCCGCGCCGTGGGCCACGGTGAGCTGGTCGCGGTTGGCGACAGCCTCGGCGTACTGATCCTGGATCTGGATGGACTTCAGTAGCCTCAGCCCCGGCTTCGTCATCGCGATCGTCGTCAGCCTTGCGCTGGCGCCGTTCGTCGCGGTGATGGTCACCTCGTTCACCAAGATCGTGGTGGTGCTGAGCCTGCTGCGCAATGCCCTGGGCTTGCAGCAGGTGCCGCCCAATGTGGTGCTCAATGGACTGGCGATCATCCTGTCGATCTACGTGATGTATCCGGTGATCCTGGACACACACGAAGCCATCGAGCAACGCGGCCAGGAACTGCCCGAGCAGAAGATGGACCTGCAGCGCATGCTCGATCTGGTGGGGCACGCCAAGGAGCCGTTGCGCGAATTCCTGATTGCCCATTCCAGCGATACCGAACGCGTATTCTTTCTCGAAAGTGCGCGCCGCTTCCTGCCGGACGAGCGACGCCAGAGCCTCGGCCCGCGCGACTACATCGTGGTGGTGCCGGCCTTCACGGTCAGCGAACTGACCGCCGCGTTCCAGATCGGCTTCCTGATCTTTCTGCCGTTCCTGATCATCGATCTGATGGTCTCCAACATCCTGCTGGCGCTGGGCATGATGATGCTGTCACCAACGCTGGTGTCGCTGCCGTTCAAGCTGCTGCTGTTCGTGTTCATGGACGGCTGGGCCAAGCTGGTCCACGGCCTGGTGCTGACTTATGGCTGAGCGCTGATGGGATTCGACATCGTGCGGCTGACGCAGGACGCCCTGTGGCTGGTGCTGCTGCTGTCCGCCCCGGCGATCGTGGCAGCGTCGATCGTGGGCCTGATCGTCGCCTTCTTTCAGGCCGCGACACAGCTGCAGGAACAGACCCTGGCATTCACCGTGAAGTTCGTCACCATCGTCATCGTGCTGTTCCTGACGGCCAGCGTGCTCGGCGGCACGCTCTACAATTTTGCCGACCGGATCTTCACCGAGTTTCCGGGCATGACGAACTGAGCGCATGAACGGCTTCGATTCGGTCGGTGAGGTGATGCTGGCACTGGCACTGACGGTGCCGCGCATCGCCGCGGCGTTTCTGGTGCTGCCGCTGATGAGCAGCGAAACCGTGCCGGCGCTGGTGCGCAACAGCTTCTACGTGAGCCTGGCAATCATCGCGCTCCCGGTGGCGATGAGCGCGGCGCCGATGGGCGCAATGGGCGCCGGAACCTGGCCGCTGGTGATCCTCAAGGAATTGCTGATCGGCGCCCTGCTGGGCTTCACCTTCGGGTCCGTGTTCTGGGCGCTGGGCACGGCCGGCGGCATGATCGACACACAGATCGGCGCCAATTTCTCCAACGTGGTCGATCCGATCCAGGGCCATCAGACCTCGCTCACCGGCCAGCTGTTCTCGCAGCTCGCCGCCTGGCTGTTCATGGCCAGCGGCGCCTTTCTGGTGTTTCTGGACATCCTCATGAGCAGCTATCAGCTGTGGCCGGTGCAGAACGTGCTGCCCGCACTCAACCCGGCCGGCGCCGGCTTCATGGTCGGCCAGCTCAGCTACCTGATGAGCAGCGCCCTGCTGTTCGCCGCGCCGGCGATGGTGGTGATGTCGATCGTGGATTTCTCGTTCGGCCTGGTGAACCGCTATGCACAGCAGCTCAACGTGTTCGCACTGACCCTGCCGATCAAGGCCTGGCTGGCGCAGTGGGTGATCCTGCTGACGCTGGGCCTGATCGTGGAAGTGGTGTTGCGCAAGCTGTTCCAGAACCGCGAATTGATCGAGGTCTTCAAACGCCTGCTGCCGGTGCCCTGAAGCCCTCCGAGACGAGCTTGCCGCTTCGGCAGCAAGGCGACGCTCAGCGCAAGCCGCGCATCGACTCCGCCCAGCGCAGGATTTCCGCGACCGCTTCGAAGAAGTCGGCAGAGATGTATTCGTCGACCGCCACATTGGCGTGCAGCCCACGTGCCAGATCGATGTTCTGCAACACCGGTACGCCGGCCTGCTCGGCGGCCTCGCGAATCAGGCGGGCCTCGTAGCCCTCGCCCTTGGCGCTGACCACCGGCAGATCCGTTTCGCCCGGCTCGTAGCTCAGGGCCACCGCAACATGGGTGGGGTTGACCACCACCACATTGGATTTTCGCACCGACGCCAGCATGTTCTGCTGAGACCACTCGTGATGCAGCTCGCGGCGACGGCCCTTGACCATAGGATCGCCCTCGGTGTTCTTGACTTCGTCGCGAATGTCGCGGCGGCTCATCATCAGGTTCTTGATGAACACGAAGCGCTGATAGTTCGCGTCCAGCACCGAGACGAAGAAGAACACGAACACCACCCAGATGCCGATCCACATCAGCGAGCGCCACCAGGCGTGCAGGATGTCCGGCGGGCTCGCGTCCGGCAGCGACAGGATCGGCGGCAGCATCGCACGCAGCACCAGCACGCCGATACCGAGCAAGGCCGCGCTCTTGAAGACCGATTTGAAGACCTCGACCAGGTTCTCCTGCGAGAACATGCGCTTCATGCCGTCCACCGGATTGATGCGCTCCATCTTCGGCACCAGACGCTTGAGCGCAAACAGCGGGCCAACCTGCAGAAAGTCGGCGGCGATGCCGACCACGCTGGCGAATATCAGCAGCGGCAACACCGCCCGCATCAACAGCATGAGATCGAGTTGCAGGGTATTCAGCAGATCGGCCGGGCGATGCTGGCCAACACCGATGAAGCTGGCTTCGAAGGCGTCCGCCAGATGCTGGTAGACCCAGCCGGCCAGCAGCGGCGCCATCGCCAGCCACAACATCAGCAGCAGCGTATTGGTAAGCTCCTGGCTGCGATGGACCTCGCCTTCCTTGCGTGCGTCCTTGAGCCGTTTCGGGGTCGGCTTTTCGGTCTGATCGCCGCCTTTGGGCTTGCCCATGAATATCCGCTCGGAGTCGGTGCAAGCGAGAATCATGGCACCGCAACCGGGGATTCCCGGCCGGCATAGGGTAAGTCCGAGGTTCACGCCGCCGCGTGGCGAGTCTAGGATCGTCACAGCTCCGGGGGGAGTCCGCGTGATGCAGACGTATGCCATGAAAGTTCAATCCACAGACAATAGCCGCATCGCCCTGATCGATGCCCTACGAACGCCTGCCCTGAGGCCCGCCTTTCAGGCGGAAACCCTGGAAGGCAAAGGGCTTGCATCGACGGGCAGCCTGGAATCCGCAACGGCCAGCCAGTTCGCGGCAGAACGCCTGGTGGCGGCCAACGAGGCGCATGCCGATCCCGGCGAATGGCTGCTGTCGCTGGATGCCTGGTCCGACATCGCGCCGGGCTCGCGCGCGCTCAAGGCCGAGGCCGCCACGCCGGACTTCGACCTGGCCGACCCCGCCGCCAGCGCACAAGGCCTGGCCGATCACATACTCGCCGCGCTGAGCGGCTGATGGCCGACGCCCCGCTTGCGGCCGCTGCCGAATCCTGGCGCGAGGCGGCGGCACGCCTCGCCGAGGGGCTGCATCAAAGTCCGGACGATGAAACGCGCCTGGCGGTGCTCAAGCGCGTCTGTCGTCGCTTCGGCTATCTCGGCTATCCGGGTTTTCTCAAGCTGATGCTGATCGTTGCCGACAGCGACAACACCCCAGCCAAGCGCGATCTGGCCGCGGCGCTGGCGCTGGCGCTGAAGCGCCATGACCTGCCGACCGGTCAGCTCACATCCTGGGGCACCACCGACCTGTGGAAGGCCAGCGGCGACAACACGCGAGCGATCAGCGCCAGCGTGCTCAACGGCCAACACCTGGGCGTAGCGCCGCGACGCAGCTTCGGACCGCTCGAATATCTCACCGTCTGGTACTGCCAGCGGACGCAACGCCCCTACCTCAGCGACAGCGGCTATCACGACGCAGTGGTCAAGCTGGTCGGCCTGCTCAATAACAGTGACGACGCGCGCGGCCTGTATCCGATCAAGATCGAAACCGATCTCGCCACCGAGCCGGAGGGTGCCTACACCCGCCAGACGCGCAGCCGCCTCGGCACGCTGGCCAGCGCCTGGAAACGTGGAGACGGGCCCCTGCAGGTGGCCGACCAACTCATCGGCAAGCCGAAGGCTGGCAGCGATACGCATCGCGACTGGATACTGCTGAACCTTTGAGGGGCTGAACCTTTGAGGGGCTGAACCTTTGAGGGCGTCCCCCGCAGCAGAGGTCCGTCGGATTCGACGGCGGCTCAGGACTGGTGATGATCGGACCAGTGCGTCTTGTTCTGCTCGAAAAACAGAGCGGTCTTGCCGAAATGCTTGGCCGTGCCCGCCGGCCGGAAACCGAGCCGGCGCAACACAGCCGGAACCGATTCATGCCGCAGGTCGCAGAAGGACACCAGCCGTGGCAGCGCCAGCGTCGTGAACGCGTGGCGGCAAAGCTGATGACCCATTTCCACCGCCAGGCCGCCATTCCAGTGCGCCGGCAGCAGGCGCGCGCCGATCTCCACGTCTTCCGTATCCGGCACCGGCATCAGCGAATAAATTCCGACGAACCGGTCCTGCCGGTCCCGCGCCGCCCACACTCCCAAGCCGGGATTCTGCGCATAGAAACCGTTCATCCAGTCCACCAGCACATGTGCCTGCAGAAGGTTCTGCAAACGATCATCCAGCAACCAGCGACCGACCAGATCGGAACGGTCCAGCTCCAGCAGGCCCGCCGCATCGCGCGCACGCAACGGACTCAGCTGCAAACGCTGCGAACGCAGAAAAGCGGTGTCCCTGACCCACTCCAGGACACCGCCGGCGCCGGCCGATGATGTGACGGCGTCTGCCCCCATCAGCGGGATGGATCGATGAACATCGAGCTGAGCATGCCCATCAGCAACCCGCTCGAAAAGCTCAGGCTCATGGCCTGCAGCGCCTCGATCGGGCTGAAGTCGCTGCCCATGTCCTTGGTCTTGTTCATGTCGGTCTGCGTCACTTCGCGCATCCACAGGCCGTCACGCACCATCCAGCCCTCGCCCTGGCTGTTTTCGTAGAGGTTCATGCCGTCGCCGGTGAAGGTGTCGAGCACACGGCCGTCGTCGCTCTGGGTGATGCTCATGTCGCCGATGCTGTTCTGGTCGAGTCCGTCGACGACGATCGCCTGATCGCCCTTGGTGATCGTCAGCTTGCTGGAGAGCGTCATCGCCTCATTGCGTGCGTACGGCGTGGTGTCGATCGTGATCTTGGTGCCGTCTTCCAGGTTCAGCGAAATCGTGCCCCAGAAGTCCACATCGGTGCGGCCGTCACCGTTCGTATCGAAGTGCGGGTCGCCCCAGATGCGCGAACGCTCGCCGGTGTCCTTGTTGGTCAGCACGATTTCGGAGCTGTGCTCGTTGATGTCCAGCGTGTAGTTGCCGAGATCGATCGTCGCACGGCCGTTACCGGTTTCGGACACCGTCCACTCGCTCTGCGCCGGTGCCGGGACCGGCATCGGATGCACCGACGGCCCGCTGTTGCCGAGGCTCTTGTCCAGCGCCGCCATGATGGTGCTCGCCTCCGGCCAGCTGATGTCGCCGTCCGAAGCTGCGGTGGCCACCATGCCGACCAGCTCCATGCGCTCCGCGCCCGAAAGCCTGGACAGGTCCGCATTGCCGAAGGCGCTGTCCAGCGCCGCCATCCACGGCGTGGTGCTGGTCTGTTCGAGCAGCGAATCCACGGTGCTGAGGAACCGGTAGTCGCGCAGCAGGGAACCGAGCTCGCCGGTGGAATTGCCGAGCAATTCGCCCAGCATGCCGTTGAACAGCGCCGAACCCGGGGCCTGACGCAGATCCATACCGGAAAACGGCCAGCTGTCGCTGAAGGCACCGATCCCGTTGGTGGAAAATTCCCGCATCGCGGCGATCAATGCATCCGCGTCACTGGGGCTGATGTCGCCGTCTGCCGACAAGGCACGCGCCATCGTCAACAGCGTCTTGCGCTCACCGCCGGACATCTGGCTGGGGTTGAGCATTTCCAGCGCGCCAGCCACGCGCGCCTCGCTGGGGCCGCCGACCGGCGTATCCAGTGTGCGCGCCATCGCGCCCTGGAACCGCGTTTCGGAGAGCCCCCCGAACAGCATGTTTCCCATTGCAGTCATAGAAAACTCCTTCATCTCCATGGGTGGTTGGACTGCCGATTCCGCTCCGACCCGGCTTCGGCATGAGTTCATCCTGAACCGCCCGCCGCCGCTTTCACATTCGGAAGCGCCCTAGCCTAGGGAACGCCCGAGGTAGTGCCCGCGCGCCCGATCGCCACAATGATCCACAGCCGCCGGTCTTCCCCCATCGGACCCGAGGAACAACCGTGAACCAACGCAAGCTTTGTCTGCTCGCCCTGCTGTGCGCCCTGCTCTGCCTGTCGGCCTGCGGCGGCGGAGGCGGTGGAGACGACGATACGCCACCGCCGGACACGCCCGGCGATCCCGGCGATCCTGATGATCCAGACGAACCGGATGAACCCGATGAACCCGATGAGCCCGATGAGCCCGACGAACCGGAATGGCCCACCGCACTCAACGGCGACCTCAGCGGCAAGGTCTACTACGACGCACCGGAAAATTATGTGGAACTGGATCTGGCCACCGGCATCGTGCGTTCGATCCATCCCGACAACGGGGGTACGCCGTCCGAAGACGGCACTGAATTCGTGGACCAGAACCTGGACCCATTGAGTGGCTCCAACAGCACCAGCGACCTGCTGATTCTGGACCGGCAGGGTGTCACCAAGGTTCGTATCGAGAAAGCAGACTTCTATTACGGCCGGCCCAAACTCTCGCCGGACAAGAGCCTGATCGCCGTTGGCTGGGACTCGCCGAATGACCTGTACCTGTTCAAGCGCAATGGCGACTCGCTGGGCTTCTATGAAGGCGCTACCAGCTGGGACTGGGGACCCGATGGCAAGCTCTACTACATCAAGGGTGACAATCTGTTCGTGTCCGAAGGCGACTACAGCAGCGCCAACGGCATTGCCTCGTTCCCGGGCGAGGCACCCAATTTTCTCTCCGTAAGCCCGGACGGAACACAGATCGCCCTGACTCTCGGTGATACCGGCACGCTCGACAATCACGTCTACATCATCAACACAGACGGCAACGGCCGGCGCCAGTTGACGACGTCCAACCTCAACGAGGACGGTGCCACCTGGTCTGCCGATGGAAGCCACGTGATCGTCCGCCAGGACATTGTCTACCCCGGACACATCGGCGGCATCCCCGGCTCCGGCTGTCCGGAGCTGTGGGCGGTGCCGGTCGACGCCGAAATGGTGAATCTGTCCGCCGACAACCCCGCGCCCGCGACGAAGATCCTGCAACTGGAAGACGGCGAAACCCGCAACGTCTGCGCATTTGGTCCTCCCGAATGGCGGACGCCGCCAAGCCAGGCACTACCCAGCGTCGTCGGCACCGCGCCCCAAGGCGACGGGCTCAACGCCGGCCTGGACGGCCGTCTGTTCATGGATTTGGCGCCGGGGCTCGGCTACGTAATAGTCGACAGTGGCGAAGAAATTCCCGTCCCCACGGCGGGCGACCTGGATAGCAGTCCGTACGCGTCTTGGGACGGCACGGAGATGAGCTACATAACCGATAGTAACGACGTCGATACCCGCCAAATCAACGTGCAGGCACTCGATACCGACGCAATTTCCGCCAGCTTCCAAGCGCTCGATTTCTTCGGCGGCACACCCAAGCTTTCGCCGGATGGCGAAATGGTCGCAGTCGAGTGGAGCTCCTATGACTACGGAGACGAAACGAGCCAGATCGTCACCGTGTTCGCCCGCAGCGGCGACATCCTCGCGCGGTTCCCGCAGATGGATGCTTGGAGTTGGCTACCAGACGGGCGTTTGGCGATGGCCAGCCGCAACGAGGTCTACCTGAGTAATGTGTCCTTAACTGATGTCACCAGAATCGCGACACTGCCCGACGACATCAGCGGTCTCGAAGCCAGCCCGGATGGCCAAGCACTGGTCTTCGCCATGGACGGACACATCTGGACGATGCATATGGATGGCAGTGGTCTCCGGCAGCTCACTATATCGCGCAACAGCGATCATTCCCCGGCGTGGTCACCGGACAGCCGCTACGTGGCCGTCATTACCGACGCCCACTGCCCTGAAGTGCATATCGTTCCGGCTGACGGCGAACGCGTGCACATCGCAGAACCTGCCGTGGACACCAGCGCCATCAAAATGCGGGAACTCAATGACAACGGCGATCCGCGGAACGTCTGCGCATATTCCACAATGAGCTGGCGCGAATGAAGCGGCCGCGGACATCCTGGTGCAAACCCTATCTAGGGCACGTCCCGGCTGGGCGCGACTGCAGATGACCCGTAACTTGAGCCCCGTCATCGCGGCCCCCGCCGCGATGACATTGGTCAACCCGCTCCGCGTGCGGTCGAACTCTCCGACTGGCACCGTGCGTGAGGGGCAGCAGCACGGACTTTCATACAAATCTTTGGAGAGGTAGATCAAATGTCCAACGGTCTCAATCTGAACTCGATTCTCAACATTGCCTCGATCGCCGGAGCGGCGTTTACCGGCGGTGCTTCCCTGATGCTCAACGCCGCCATGCAGGCCGCGAGCCAAGTCGGTGCCCAGGCACTAGGCTCCGCCATGCAGTCGCTCGGCATCGGAGCCAAGCAGATGGATGCCGCGATCGACGCATTCCAGGCCGGCTTCGCGCTGGCCACCGGCGACGCCCAGGGCTTCGCGCAGGAACTCGGCGAACTCGCTTCCGGCATCCAGTCGGCGGCCAATCACCAAGGTGCCAACGGCGAATACACCGGTGATCTCGACCGGGCCGTTTCCGATCTCACCCAAGACATCACCGACGCGCTGATCGACGCCCGCCGTGATGCTCGCGACGGTGAATCCGCAGTCTCCGGCAGCAGCGAAGGCAAGAGCTGGCTGGTCGCCATTGCCGAAGCGCTGGGCAAGGCAATGGGCGAGCATGCCGCCAACATGGTCGGCTACGCCAACGACATGAACAATGCCACCGGCGGCGGCGACGACCCGGAAGCGGCCCGCGAATTCGCCTCGCTGCAGTCGAAAATGCAGGGCGAAGCCCAGATGTTCTCGATCGCGTCGAGCACCATGTCGACCACGATCAAGGCCATCGGCGAAGGCCTTTCCAGCGTTGCGCGCAAGCAGTAACACGGACGGAAGCAGTATCCGACGATGTGGGGCGAGGCGCGAAAGCGCCTCGCCTCTTGTCGTTGGTGCACAGTGGATTCACCATTGTCGAACCCAATCGGACAATCGTTTCACCTCACCCCCCCGGGAGGCAAAACTTGAAAAGCAAAGGACTCATCCTGCTTGTCGGCCTGGTCTCGGTGACACCGGCGTTCGCGCAGGACCTGGCGTCGATCTATTCTTCCAGTGTGTTCCAGCCGCCCTGCGGAGCCGTTCATATACGAATGCGCCCCAGCCTAGGGAACGCCCGAGCTGCTCAGTCGCGCTGCCGCCGCCTACCGGTCGGTCTGAAAATGCGGCAGTTCCGATGACTTTATGCGCTCATCGCCAAGGACCGACCCTGGGGTTTCCACGAGGTAGCCATCGCATCGCCCCCTGAGCAAACTGCTGGCAGTGTTCGCTGGCTCGGGGTACGGCGGGCGGACGATAAAGACTCGCCATGAGAAATACGGACATGAACCGATCGATGACGCCCCCTTCCCCTACCGGCTATCCGACCTTGCTGCTCAGATTGACTTTATTGTTGGCACTTGTGGCATCCGTCAAGCGCCGCACCGATATCTCACGGCGCCGCGCCAGTGTGCCTGTCCGGACAAATGCAACCAAGGAATGGTGACACCGATGACGACTCCCCTTTTCCGTAACACATCTGTCAGTATGTTCTCAGTCGGCCTGCTGCTACTCGCCAGCATCGCGCAGGCGCAGGCCCCGTCGCAGAGCTTCTTCAGCGCCGTGGCGTTCGGCACCAACAACGCTTTGCTGTCGAACGGTATCACCAATCGGTCGTGGATTAATCCCGCAACTTCTCCCGCGAAGCGATCGGATCTTGCCACTCAGGATGGAAAATACTCGTCGGCGGAAGTGCTCCAGTACAAGCCGTCTTCAACCGTCTCGCAGTCGGTACGAACCGACCTACGCACGCATCTGATACGCACTAACTCTTCACCGGAGTTTCAAGCCGAAATCACGAAAGCGCTTTCCACGGACGCCATCTGGCAAGAATTCGACCGTCTGCTGACAAGCTACGGTTACTCCAGTCGCAACCTCGCCGATGTCATGGCGGCCTACTATGTCTGTGGCTGGGAGATTGTTCACAAGCAGGAGATTCAGCCCCAGCAGTTCAAGGCCATACGCAATCAACTCGCCGTGACGATGGCCAACAGCCCGGATATTCGCCGCTTGAGCGATGCGGAAAAGCAGCGCACGGCCGAAGCCATGGGCATCATGACCGCAATAGCGGGCGCGGGCAGTCAGGAGCTGCTGAAGCAACGCAACCAGCAAGGCTTTGCCGAACTGCAGCAAGCGGTCTACCAATCATTCTCCAGGCAAGGGATTGATCTCAAGCAACTCAAACTGACTGATGACGGATTCGTCATGGGTTGAAGAATGCTCTGCCGGGGTCAGAAAGGGTTACGGTGACAGTTTACTGTTTCCCCTATTCGGTCCGAACCAATTCTTGCGTTTGGTATACCGTCACCGTAACCAGCAGTTAAACCTGAATCCGTGGGCTGCCCCTACGGATCAAGCATAATGCATTGAATATGCTGAAAAATAGCGACCATCACTCATTCACCCTAGATGCGCATGGAAAATGGCCGAATTCAATTCAGGTCCACGGATTCAGGTGTTAGTTCAATCTTCTATCCTTCCTCCCAAGGCTTATTCTCCTGCCCGGCGAGATTCCGGCTGCCGTGGATGACGGTGAGGATGAGCAGTTGCTCGGTCTGTAGCAGGTAGATGATCCGATAACCCTGGACGATCAGCTCGCGCACATCGTCGCGGTCGTCGGCCTCGGGCACCCTGCGCCCCATCCGGGGATGGTCTTCGAGCTGATCGGTGGTATCGATGAGCCTGTCGACGAACAGCTCGGCGTAATAGGGCACATCCCGGGCGATATAGTCGTAGATGTCTCGAGATCGGCCTCGGCGATCTCCGATCAGTGAATCCTCATACGTGGCGTTTCTTGGCGAGCAAGCGGCGCTTCATCTCTTCGTGGGGAATGGTGCGGCCTTCCTCGACAGCTTTCAGGCCAGCTTCGATCTTCTGCTTTACATAGAA